>JAPLKB010000055.1 GCA_026388275.1 Pseudomonadota bacterium | reverse complement strand
TGCACTGTATGGCATATTTCTTGGCGGCGGAATTCTCTTTGTCATTGCCTATGGTTATCAGCTATTGAGAAAAAGAGAGGGTATGGGCGGCGGTGATATAAAGCTTCTTGGAATGATAGGCGCTTTCTGTGGGATAAAAGGAGTAATCTTCAGTCTTATGTCCGGTTCTTTATTGGGGACATTGATTGGCATTCCCATGATGCTGATAAAGGGTGAGGATACTAAATATGCAATCCCTTTCGGACCTTTTCTCTCTCTGGGTGCATTGATATTTCTTTTTTTTGGGGATAGTATTATATATGGGTTCCTTAACATTGTTGCAGGAAGGTGAAATGTTAAAATGACAGCGTATTATAAATATCTTGATGGCCGAGATAAAGCTGATTAAATCCATAAACCCGAACAGGGCGGCCAAACTCCTTCAAATATTTTCATTTATACTTTTTTTTCTCATTCCATTTCTTGGCAATAACCACCTTTCTATTTACTATATAACAATTGACAGGTTCTGGATAGAAACAACTTTTGTACTATTATTAATTATTGTTGTTATCTTTCAGTATATTACAAGGAAGGAGATAGGTCAGATTGAGTTTTACAGGTTTCTTGTATTTTTTATACCTTTTGCAACGGCAAACGCAATCAGCTTTATTTATACCTGGAACACTTTCAGCACACTGAGCCAGATCAACACCTTGATATGGATTATTGGAAGCGTGTATATATTCCTTCATTCAAAAGAAAAGGATATGCTTCTCAAAGCCCTAGTACTTGGTACATTTTTATCTGCTCTTTGTGCGGTAGTACAGGCCAAAGTGCTGTTTCCCAATCTTATCGAGGTGTTTGAGGGTGGGAGAAATGCTGAAATTGTAAAGGGGCAGGCAATTCCCTTCTCTTCTTTTTTGTATCATAATGTCTTTGGTGGTTTTATGTGCTTTGTCCTGCCATTGGCTTTATATTTCGGTGTTTTTCAAAGAAAATGGATTTATATGGCGGCTGCTTCTGGTATTATTACCGGGCTTATCCTATCCACATCAAGAGCAGCAATAGGAATTTCCTTTGTAACTGCTTTGTTTTTTATAGGCTTTATGGTGAGGGAAAGAGACACGAAAAGCATTTTAACTATGCTGACAGTTATTATTGCCGGCATAGCAATTACATTTATGTTGCTGCAAACAGGAAAAAAAGGTGAATTCAAGGGATTAACAGCAGAACTTGGCAAGAAAGCACAAATGACAAAGTCTGAAATCGCAACATTAAATACAAGAACTGAGATATGGAAAAATAGTTTTAGCGCCTTTAAAGCTAAACCTGTGATCGGATACGGTGCCGGAGCTTTTGAATATGGGTACAGGAAGTATTTCGATGGCGGAATATATACAAAATATGCACATAGTACGTTATTAAAATATGGTGTTGAACTTGGTATTATCGGGGTATTTTGTTTTTTATTTTATATTTACGGATTTATATACTTTTTATATAAAAGCCGCAAAGAACCATTATTCTGGTCTGTTATGGCTTCAACGGCATGCGGTTTCCTTTTTGGTCTTTTGGATTTTTCTTTTGATATGCCGGTGCATGTCATTACCTTTTTTGCATTATCTTCAGGTGTTTTTATTGAAGAAAAAAATGAGTATGAGTCAGACGAGAATTTTAATTTGTGTTATAAAAAAAATCCTTTTTCGTATTTAGTGCCTTGCATAATCATTATCAGTTTGATCGGTTCTTTCATTTTTACTACGAAGACAAACATGTCCAGGAAATCTATAGAAAATGGTGTTGCATTGGAAGATAACGGGTTTGTCTTTAATGCTTGTCTTTCATATAAAGATGCGATCTATGACATGCCGACAGACAATGAAGGTTATATAAGAATGGCAAGTTGTATAAAAAATCTGTATGAAAGAGAAGGTAATCATAAAAAAAAGGAGGAAATAAAAAACAATTTGATTGCATATTTAAATTTAATGGAGAAAAAAAGAGATAAAGATTCCGAGCTTTATTTTATTATTGGTATGAGCTACGCATCATTCGGTGAAACAAATAAGGCAGAGGGTTATTTACTGAAGGGGATGCTATACTATCCTTCATCACCATACCATATCTATGAAATAGTTGTGTTTTATGCTAAAAATAATGAACTTCAGAAGGCAAAAGCGTGGTCCCGTGCAATCGATCCTTATCTGAATAAGTATGCGACATCAAGAAACCCAAAAGGGTTTTATGTATATAAAATTAGAGATATTGAGGCAGAGATAGAATACAGGCAAGGCAATGCTGCCGAGGCATTAGCTATAGCAAGCAATAATCTATATAATGCCCGGGAAAGAAAGTTTGTCATTTCGAACATAAAGTCAGGGGAGAATCTGTCTGTAGAGCCGTTTTTGAATTACTTAAACGACAGAGTCAATTTTCTCGAATCGCGTGATAACCGGTAAAATTGCCTTTTTGATATTGCCTGTCTTATGACAATATCTTGAAATACTCTAACTCAACCTCCTTTACATAATCAAGGGTGCTTCTTTTTAAGTTTTTCATATTTTGCCGCATATTCACTATGAGCTCGGGATTAACTATGGTGCGGGATATTGCGCCAGCCAGCCTTCCTGGGTCGCCGGCAGGATAGGAGAGGCCATAATTTTCTCCATTAATCATTTCGGTAAGCCCCCCAAGATCGCTTACAATAAGCGGAACGTGGGCATTCAAGGCGGAAGTCAAAACAAGAGGGGAGCTTTCATACCAGACAGATGGTACTGCAAGAATGTGCATGCCTCTTAAAATCTCACCGATCCTCTCATGGGGGAATGTGCCCATGAAGCGAACAATACTGCCACATGTTTTTGCCTTTTCCAGTAGCATATTGCAATAAGGATCGCCTTCCTTCATGTCCCCATAGACTAAAAGTTCAATGCATTTTGTTAGGGGGCTGCTTGCCGCAGGGATTGCTTCCATGTCTCCCTTTTCTATGGCTGGAAAATTGGAGGATTTTGTCTCCATCACGTCATCAAGGCAAGTCAGGGCATCAAAGACAACATGAACACCTTTTTTTTCGGATAGTGTTCCGATGAATCCAAGTCGGAGGGGATTTTTTTCCGTGAATTCATTGGGAATCGGCAGTTGTTCAGGCAAATCACCAATATCTACGCCATAGGGAATCACATTTATTTTTTGTCTGTCTATTCCACCTTTAGTTAAAATGCTTGCCAGAAATCCCGTAGAAACAAACACGGCATTTGCCCTATTGATATATTTGGCCATGAATTGGCTGCGATGAGGCAGTTCATGTAAGGCAAGTCCCTTGGTGCTTATTGTGTGAAAAGGTATTTTCCCCATGTGAAAAGCTATTTTTGCCGCCCATTCCGGTATCGGCATAAGACATTTGAGACATTCGACAGGGTTTACCGGCGGTTCGCATACCTTTTTCTCAAACCTTTTGTAAAGAGTATATGCGGGACATATTGCCCAGAAATCAGTTGCTGCAAAAACAACAGGGATGCCCATGTCCCTTATCACTGGAATAATACCACCTGTAAAACCGATGAGATGATTTAGATGGGCGATATCAGGTGTGATAGTCGATACCAAGTCTTTAACAAGGGCAATTCTGTCAGGATTAAACAATTCAAGGAAGGCTATTTTATTCCAGTTCCCGACTCCATAGTGGAGCGTGTGGACAGGAAAACCATCATATTCGTCATGAGTAAGCCATGGTTTTGCCTTATACGGTGCCGTGTGCTCCATAATGCAGGTAAGAATATGAACTGTGTGATCGTAAATGCGTAATCCACGAGCAAGTTCCAGTGTCAATACTTCAGTTCCTGTTTGATGCTCAGGAAAAAATTGATGAACACCGAGTAGAATTTTTAGTCTACCGGTTTTGGGAGATTTCCTGTCTTCCTGAATTTTTCGATACATGGCATGAACCTCCGAGAAAGCCGTGAAAAGATGCGGTATGGGTTTACAAATTTCTTTGACAACCGCCTGCTTTCGAGAAATTGAATAAAAGCTTTTTTTAGCATTCCATTTCTTATGTATGCTTTTCCCAGTTGGAAATGTATTTCAGCGAATCTCTCATTTGCCCTGGAACCGAGACGTGCCTTGAATTCGGGATGCGAATTGGTTATCTTCTGTCCGCTTTCCAGGACTGATCTGTAAAGGGCAACGAGATTGCTGCTCATATTGTGCCTATGCTGGCGTATCCTTGCAGAGGGATAGGAGGAAAAGACCGTTGGCAGGCAAAGGGCAACCCGTAGCAGGATATCACCGTCCTCATGTTGTGCCAGATATTCATCGAAGAACCCTGCTTTATCAAAACAATGGCGACGAAACATTACTGCGCTAAACTTGACATTCGGATCAAAGAAGATTGCCTCTGCAAAATCGTCAGACCTCTTGTCTCTGCCCGAGGCAGGGTTTAAACTCAAATTTGATGGATCTCTGTCGTCAAAGTAGTATGCATCAGAGAATACAAATCCCGCATCAGGGCGCTTTTCAAGTTCATCAACCTGTATCTCCAGCTTTTTCGGCTCCAGAAGGTCATCGTCATCTAAAAAAACCAGATACTCTCCAGTCGAATGATGAATGCCGTTATTTCTTGCTACAGCCAATCCTTTATGTCCCTGGACCACATAATGGATTTTATCCTGAAAAGACGACAGCACACCGGATATGTCAACGACAGAACCATCATCTATTATGACAATCTCGTAATTGCCATATGTCTGTGCCAGAACGCTCTCAATGGCCTCGCCTATGTATTCGATGCGGTTATATACAGGGACAATGATGCTGACAAGTGGTTTCACATCAAGAAAGGCCTTTCACATTTTTTAAAGCAAAAAGATGCCACGTCTGTTTATCTATCATGCCTTTTTTTAGAACAAAAAAACCATTCTTTTCAAACAATTTCTCGTAATCATGTTGAAACATATAATAAAACTCCTCTACAGCATCACTTTCGCACATTTCGTTAATATAGATGTATTTGCTCAGTTCTGCAAGTTTCTTTACATACAGATCAATTTCAACTTTAGGGACATGCTGAAGCACTCTGTTTGAAACAGCAAGATCAAAGAATTTTGAGGGCAGATCCAAATCAAGAAGACTGGTATTAATTGTTTTAATATTCTTTAATGTGTAACGTTTATTAGCAATCCTCAGTGCTTTTGCAGATACTTCCTGCCCTACGACTTCCTTCACATTAAGGCTGTCAAACAAGGGAAAAAGACGCCCTGTACCACAACCAACATCGAGGATTCTATCGGGTTTGAATGTTGTTATAACATCCTTCAATATGTCATAGTCATTCTGACTTGCGCCCCAGTTTTCATCTATGTGGAAGGCCCGGCTGTTCCAATAGATTTGCCTGATCCATGAGAAGTGACCATAGAAAAGTGCTATAAACCTGCCTCTTATTGTTTTTGCTGTGAGATAAACCAACAGGGCATAAACAGATCGGTTAAAGGGGTTTAACCCACATGCCTGCAAGGTATACCACAGCGCCGCCCTGTTTCTATCTGATGACATGGCAGCTTCACTCCAGATGCAATACAATCGGGAAAGCATTTTTCGTTTTTTGAGCCATGATGCATTGAGTGTATCATTAAGCAACATTGAAGATTGGTCGGGGTCAAGTCTTCCAAAAATGCCGGCATTGGAATTTTTTCTTTTTTCTGCCATTCTTATGGCAAGGATTGCATAAAGTTCCTGTTCCATTCTTTTTACATATGAGATGGATTGTGAGTGAATCCTCAATTTATAGAGAGGTTCATCAAGTATCCCGATTTCATAAGCTTCTTGAAAACGAAGAAGAAAATCATAGTCCAGGGAGTATCGAAATATCTCATTATAAAAACCGATCGCCTCAATGCATTCTCTTTTTGCCATTATTGTGCCATGACACATAAAGTGTACGGCATGACGCCCCTGAGGGGGCATGACAACAGATTGTTCCAGACCGTTTTCATCAATAGCATACCATGCTGAACCGATAAGTTTTATTTTTTCGTGAGAATCCAGAAACCTAACCTGTTTTTCCAGCCTTTCAGGGAGTGATATGTCGTCAGCATCCATCCGGGCAATATATCGGCCCTTTGCCATTCTTAAACCTATATTCGATGAGCGAGCCGGCCCTGTATTTTCTTTGTTGCTGATAACGCGTATCCTCTCATCTTTGTATGAATTGAGGATTTTGCTCGTTGAATCGATTGAACCGTCATTTACCACAAGCACCTCAAAATCGGAAAAAGTCTGAGAAAGAACACTCTCTATGGCCTTACCCAGATAGTGCTCACCGTTAAAGACAGTTATTAATACGGTTACGACAGGGTCTTTCACGGCATTAGCCCTCGCTTAGCAGTTCTTATATATATTAAGGTTTTTTTAACAAACAAAAAATATCTCCTTCCTTTGCCTTGAGCCTTACGGCAACCTGTGCCATGGTCTTTAAAAAGGGCATTAAAATAATCTTAAGAATCATCTTATCATCTGTTATTCTATCTACTTCCCAAACAAACTGCCCTAAAAGACCGAAGGTATGACCCGACTCCATCATTTCAAAACCAAGTTCCTTAAGTTGTTTTTCTATTTCTTCAAGGATATATCTCTCGCCAATATGCTCCTCTTTTTCCCACTTGTCAAAGTCGTAGAATAATCTTTCGGGGAATATCCGTTTTTCAACCGATTTATCAGGCATATGAAGATAGAGGTAACCACTCCTCTTGAGCGCCTGATAAAAGTTTTTCATAACAATAATGTTGTTCGGGATATGTTCTAGGACATCAATAGAGTAGATAAAATCGTATTGTTGGTAATCAAAAAGTTCAAGTAAATTCTGCGATGCAAAGAAAAGATTTGGTGGGAATATCTCTGCTTTGGTAGGTGCAGAGACATCTAATCCTGTCACACGAACAGAGGGAAATCTCTTTGCCATATTTAAGGCGTGATGTCCGTCTCCGCAGCCAGCGTCAAGGACGTAAGCAAATCTATTGAAGGGAAGTTTCTGAATTGTTTTCATGAAATAGAGGTTTCTTATATAATCGCCCATATGTACAGGATTGAAGGAAGTATGTCTTATGGCTGTTTTTAATATTGCCTTTGCAGTTTCTTTGTATGTCATATAGAAAATCTCATGCAAAATCCCATTATTTTCTATCTAATAATCCAAAGTATATGTTTTCCAGGGCTGTTATCTCAGTTTTTAAATCATGAAACGACTCGATGTGTCTCCTCCCTGTATTGCCCATTTGTTCCCAGGCATCCTGGTGCTCCAAAAGGATGGCAATATTTTCAGCCAGTTTCTCATAATCTTCTTCTTCCGATAAAAGGGCGCTTTTGCCAGGCACAACGATATTCGGGATATCTCCGTGAAAAGTAGAGACAACAGGCATGCCCATTGCCTGGGCCTCCAGAATTACCGTCGGGGCACCGCCTTCTGAGTCGCCATCTGCTGCTGTGATGCTCGGATGGACAAAGATATCGCCTCCTTGCATCTCTTCAATGTATCTATCGTAAGGCAAGAAGCCTGTTATTCTTACATATTTCCTCATATTGTTTGTGTCGAGGAAGTTCTCAATTTCCGGCCTCAAGGGTCCATCCCCAATAATTGTAAACTGATAATTACTGTATGTCCTGCTACTTAGTATCTTCAGAGCTCGCAGCGCGTTGACGAGCCCCTTCTTTTCAACAAATCTTCCACTGAAAACGAGCATTATCTTATCTCCTGGTTTCTTTGGTTTTCGTGGAACGAATTTAATCTTATTGAGAGGTAAAGCAATTCTCTGAATTCGGATTTTATCTTCTTTACATCCAAGACCTATAAGTACCGATTTCATATGCGGTCCTTCAACAAGAAAAAGATCGCCTTCCTCAAAAAGCAGGGTATAGCCTTCTCGCCATTCCTTAATAATTGATCTCTTAGACAGGTCATATCCGTAAAAACTTGTAATTATGGGAACATGTAACCTTTTCTTTGCTTGAATGGCATAAACGCCATGAGGGCCAAAATGGGCATGAATTATTCTTGCTTTACGCAACTCAAGAATATTTTTTAAATAGTAATCTATTCCCCGAACTCTTTTATAAATGCTGTTAAATACCCATCCGGGAGAGTAACGTCTTCGGCCAAGGAGATACATATCGTTTTCAATAAAAGGAAATAAGTTCTGATTGTCTCGTTCCCATGACAGGCAAATGGAGTGAAAGGCGCGGAGTCCGACAATGTAATTATAAATGAATGTTTCCGATGGGGCAAACCAGATTTGGTTTACATGGGCAACCACGTATCTATTCCGGACTGGAGGTGCATTCAGCTCTTCTTCATGAAGGGCTTGGGATGAAAGACCATTCTTGCTGTTATACTTATCCTTTGTTGATGTATTTCTTTCATTCATGAGCGAAAGTCCTGGCGTATCTTTTAAGAAGATCACTTTTATTGTAGAAATCATGTATATGATTGTTCAGCAGTGATATTCTCAATAAAGCAATGATTGAAGCTTTTATAATGCCCGATTTTTTGAGGTCGCTTTTAAAATGCTTTTTAATTATCTGGATCTTTAAATTTCTTTGGTACCTGTTTTCAAGTTTTATCCTTACCTTTTCTGTTATTTCAAGGGCAGTTCTCTTTTCATCGAGGGTCATGCCAGGGCCATTATAATAGGGTATACGTTCAAATTCAGCAAATTCATTCAAATAATATTCGGGATCCATCAACAAATTGCCATTTTCTTTAACCCACTCCATTAGTTTCGTATCGGGGAGCGGCATGAGACTGCCAAAATTACAACCACCTGTTCCATATTTTTCAGCAAATTCAATCGATTTTTTCACATCCTCAATAGTTTCGTAGGGACTGCCGACAACAAAATAAAGTCTCACAAAGAAACCCAATTTGTTGGCAAGCGACACACTCCTTTCAATTTCCTTGACAGACTCGTTTTTTTTGAGAATCTTCAGAATATTGTCGGATGCTGATTCCACTCCAAAAGACAGGTGTGTAAAACCTGCATCCTTCATGTTTCTCAACAAGTCTTCATCAACGCGATCGGCCCTTACCCCTGTGGCGCTCAAGTCCAAGTGTTTTAAATTATTCATTCTGATTAGTTCACAGAGCTCTACAACCCTTTTGCTATCCATAGTAAAGTTATCATCAATAAAACTAAAGTTTCGGATGCCTTTCTCGTACCAGAAAACAATCTCATTCAGGAGGTTGCCGGCGCTTCTTGCCCTGAAATGCCTCCCTAAAATGCTTTTTGATTGACAGAAAATGCATCCGTAAGGACACCCTCTGGACGAGGAGATGCACATTGTATCAGAATATGAAGACATGTCAATGCCTTCATATTCTGGAAAGGGCAGTGTGTCAAGGTCTTCAATAAGATCACGCTCTCCGTTAAATCTTACATCCCCGCCATCCCTGTAAATGAGACCTTTTATTTGAGTAAGTGCCTCATCACTGCATAGTGCAGCCATGGTGTGCTCACCCTCCAGAGAGACCCCAAAGTCGATTTCTTTGCACTGTTCCAATACGTTCAATTTCCATGCGGTAAGATGAGGCCCTCCTGCCGCGATCGGTATATCTGCATATGATTCGATGTTTTTGATAAGCGCATAATGATGTTTGTACCTGAATGTCATTAATGAAATAGCGATCAAATCCGGCTTGAATTCATCGAGTCTTTTGTAAAAGATGCTGGAAGGTAGTTGCAATCCCAAGTCAATGGTGGCTGTATCCACATCTGTTCTTTTAAGATATTCGGCAATATAACCTATTCCGACAGGAGGGTGAGAGCTTTTTCCGCCATAGTGATTGTCAGGATAATCCGGATATATAAAAAGGACTCTTTTAAATCTCATTGTCCAGCGCTTCTCTAATACGATTTACGACAGGCATGATATTGTCTCTGTTCGGATTATTCAAATCGCCATCTATCTGATAGCAAAACTTCAGATAGAAAAGGAAATTATCCATGAGACGCCTGTCAGTATGGCTGTTTATTGCACTCTCTATGACTTGATCAAGTTTTTTAAAATCATCGCAGTAATGCACCAAGCCTTCAATGTTGTAGAATGCATTGCCGAGTGTAATGACCGGTTTATAATAAAGCAGACCCTCAATGCCTATTGTTGAGTTGATGGTAATAATTGCGCTACATTGTTCTATGAGCCTCCTTGTATTGAAGTTAGCAAGGTAGTAACTCTTAACGTTTTTATACTGCCTCCTTGTCTTACATAAGAGGTTTATATGAGTATCTTTTGGGTGCTCCTTGATTACAACAGATATATTTCGATTATTTTTTTTGTTGTATGCTTCTATCGAGGCAAGACATATATCGATAAACTCTGCCATATCATTAACTGATGAATGGCAAATGATCTGGCTGTCAGAGCTAACCTGCAGGGGCAAAAGGATAAATGGCTTTTTTCCAAATAAAAAGAACATGAGGTCAAAAGCAAGAAGAATTGCCCTGAGGGTCTTTCTCGGGTGTTTGAGGTAGTCAAACCATATTTTTATGACATGAGATAATGATTTATAAGAAGGCATGTTGACAAGTGGCCCCGAGCCTTTAAGCAATTCTTTCTGCAAAAAAATACTATATGCGCTCTTATCAATAGCAATACTCTCGTAGTAAGCCTTTTCTCTGGGGCAGGAATTGTTTTTGTTTACCCCTTTCCTGTCCAGAACGATAGTGTCGGGTCTAAAGAAACCATCCTCGAAAATGAGTGCTTTTATGTTCTTTTTCCGGGCCACTGCAAGAGGAATGGATGCATAGTTCCATGAGTCGTTCTGTACAATTACGAGATCGATTCTATTCTCTTGTGTAAATTTGTCTATTGCCTTGGTGTAGTTCATGCCCTCCGTCAATATGGAATTATGGTAATTGCCGTTATTGTAAAGAACATCATATTGGAGATCTGCAAAAAGCGCATTCCTTATATCGTCGTCAATGAGGATGCCACCGGTTGGGGAAGAAAGATCGTTCTTCAATAAACTCTCTCTACTAAGGTATGATATGCCTCTTTCTTTCAAAAAGACTTCATCATTTTTCCAAACAGCAATGTAATAGACGTCGAAATCATTCTCTAATTGGCTTCCCAGAAAGGAAAAGTAGTTTGATCTGTCTGTTACGATAAGAATGCCTTTACGATCCATTAAACTTTCCTTGCAACGGCAATATTGAAAAGGCCATTCCAGCCAGTCGATATGTATTCCTTTTCCCTGTCATGCTGGGTATGTTTCTCGGCAACCACAAAACCTGTTGAAGAAAGAATGTTGTCGAATTCTTCTGGTGTATAGTGTCGGAGATGGGTGGGAAATTCCCTTTGATTATATGCTTGTTTGTCCTGGTTTGGCGTTGAAATAATGAGAAGACCGCCCTTCTTAAGCCTTGTATAGAAGAGCCTCAAGAGCCCTTTGCCATCTACATGCTCGATTGTTTCGAATGAGACTATTACGTCGAATGACTCAAAAGAAAGTTTCCCGGCAAAAATATCCCCGACATAATGTTGTATCCTGCTGTTGTAATAATGTTTTCCGGCATATTCTATCGCTTCCTTTGCCTTGTCAACAGCTATTATAAGAGATGCATCCGTCATCTGAGACATTATGTATGAGCCGTAGCCTACGCCACACGCGCAGTCGAGAACTTTGTCTCCTTCTTTGATGAATTGGCAGGCAAACCTGTATCTTTCTGTATGGTCTTTTCTTATTCCGTCAATATCCGGCGAAACTTGCCTATCGCCATTGCTGCTGTAGTCTTTCATAAATAATGTTAAAAGATTATGAATGTGGCTGATAATGGGCATTGCTAATTCGGAAATTTTTAATCTCCGGGAAATCTTTTTTAAAAATCCTTTCCAATTGTAATATGTCCATGACGGCCTCTGTGAATCATGGTCGGGCAGAAGTTTAGGCAAGGTGCTGATTTTTTCTGCAATTATCCTCAAATTCATGGGTCCGGATACAGAATTGTCGACAATTATCTCGATATTTGCGAATCCTGTTCTTCTTAACATCAAAGAAAGGGAATCATGTGAATAACCCCATTTATGTATATCTCGGTCATTTCTTTGCCATCCGTATATTCCCGCCATTGCATGATCCTTATTGGCAATAGGTAAATTTACATAGGGACTGTTCCCGTCCATTTTTAACTGTTCTATGTGCTTCTCCAGATCAGGGACATTTATATCTATACGACCGCCTACTTTGAGGACAGCGAGCCAGTGACGGAGAGAGCGTAGTGCATCCTTATATGTGAGATGTTCGAGGACATGTCGTGCATAAACTTCATCAATACTTTCATGACCAAAGGGGATTTCCCATGCCTTGCATATATATTCGACGTGAGGGGCGGGGTATATGTCACAGTGAATGTATCCCTGTCGGGGTGAGCCTCCTGAACCAACTTCGACAAAGATCTTTTTCCCGCTATATACTCCTGTGAGTCGGCTCAACAATTCATCAAAGGAATTTTTTCTTTGAAAGGCACTCACCCTTTTATCCGATAAGAATCTATTTCTTATGCCCTCTACAATTTCTTTAAATTTATTTAACGGCAGTATCTCCTCGTTCAGGTAATTTGCATTTTTCCAGGAAAACTCTCTTTTTTGTAAATCAAGGCTAAGTTTTGACCAATCCATGTCTTCCGAGACGAGACACTTTTCCTTTGCCCAAGACCAGAGCTCTGTTCCGGGGACTGCCTGGAGGAGGTAAAATCCCATAATAATAGCCTTATCCTTATTTTTCTCAATAAAATTTGTTGTCTCTTTCAGGTCATTCTCTGTTTCTCCAGGCGTGCCGAAGACAAAGGAACAACCCACGGGAAGATCATACTTGTTACAAAGGTCGATAAATGCTTGATTTTGTTCCGTTGTTACTGTCCCCTTTTTCAGATACTTAAGGAGCTTTTCTGAACCTGTTTCTGCACCAAATCTTATTGAATTAAAGTTTATCATCTTAAGTGTCTTTACTATTTCTTCATCGGCAAGATTTGCCCTGACAAAACCATGGAAGGAGATGCGTTTATGCAAACCTTCCCTAAGCAGGCCCTCGGCAATAGAAAAGAATCTCTCCTTGTTTGCGATAAAGACATCATCGAGGATGTTTATCGATCGGGCTTTATGCCTGTTTATAAGCTGCCTGATTTCATCCAGCACATATTCTGCCGAATGGTAACGGATCTTTCCCCAGAATTGGCAGCTTGCACAGAAAGTGCACCTGTAGGGACACCCTCTCGATGTAAAGAGATAGGCATCTTCTATGAAGGCGCCTGACCGGACAGGATGGGGAAGTGTATCGATATCTTCTATCAAAGGCCGGGGCGGGTTGCATAGAATGGTATTATTTGAATGATAACAGATGCCTTTAATATTTTGTTTAATATTGTCAATGTTTGGTTCACCTTTGTCAAAATATCTTATTAATTCCGTAAGAGTATTTTCTCCCTCTCCGATGACCCCTATATCAATTGTTTTCGGCAACAGATGAGGTAATGACGATATGTGATAACCCCCTATGATCGTAAAACAATCGGTGGCCTCTCTGCACACTTTGGCAACCTGTACTGCATTGTCAAAGACTTGTGAAACAGAACTTATGGCCAATACATCGGGTTTAAATGAGACTATTTCCTCCGATCTCCTTGCAAAAAGCATGTTTTCCAATGAGACGTTCAGTTTTGAGGCTATTGTGGCTGCAAGATATCCTATGCCCAAAGGATACTGTGTTATCTCTTCAGACGGATAATGTGCAACATAAAAGGCTATCTTCAAAGAAAAAAGCTCCCCGTTAATCTTTCCTTTGTCTCCGACCCTCAATGGACAGGAGTATATCGCGATACAATCTATATGCTATACGCTTAAGAAGACCACTGTCTTTTTGTTGTTTTCTTACAGTGTTTTCCGGCAGCAATAGAAAATTTGGCGCAATCATTTCATGATCTTTAAGTATTGAAATAAACTCGTTTCGAGGAATATTTTCTTCATTACCATAATGCCACGGCGTATCAAAAAAACGGCAATCACCGTCTATTCTCAATGTAGAAAAATCCATATCCGTCGAGACATTACCCTTTTCTAATTCTTGAAACCACAATTGACTTCCAGGCAGGGGCTGACATATATAACAAACCCAGTGGCGAAAGGCCGTTGTCATCTCATAATGCTTTATCCTCATAATGCTGTCAATCAACTCTCCCCTTGTTTCTCCCGGAAAACCGTAAACCTGGGACCCACCTATGGGGATACCTGTTTTTTGTGCATATTGAATTGTCCTATCGATATGTTCAGGCTTTACTATTCCGCATTTAATAGTTTCCAACATCCTCGGGTTCAGGCTCTCTATCCCTATGCCAAGTTTTATGGTTCCGATATCTTTGAGCATAGGCATAGTCTTTTCATCAACCAGGTTTGCATTCAAGGAGATTGACTGGATTGTAAATTTCCCCAGCATGTTTGTTTTTGCCATTAAATCGTGGAGTTCTTCAAGACGTCTTCTTGGCGCAAGAAAAGTATCATCCTGGAAATAAAAATGGGGGTTGCCTGTTGTTCTGAAACGTGATTTCATCAACCAGAGAAGTTTATCAGCGCTCAGATAGGTCATCTTTCCTTGAATGAAATGTTCGACACAATGGAAGCAATGGAATGGGCATCCTCTCACTGTTGTTAATTGAAAAGGAATGGAGGGGTTTTCATATACATCTATAGGAAGGGAGTCAAGCTCAATGGGTGTTCTTCTCGCATTAAGACAGACCTGATTGTCTGAGTCTCTATATGATATGCCCATTATTTCATTGAGGTTCGGTTGCCGCGAAATCTTATAAGACCTTATGAGTTCCAAGAATGTTGCCTCGCCTTGACCGATTACGGCGCAATCTGCCTCTTGAGGAAGGGTTTCGGGCAGAGCTGTAATATGGGGGCCACCGATCACGATAGGCCCGGAGAATCCTTCATTTCTGAGCCATGAGATCGTATTTTTTGTCCGTTCCCACATTTCCGAAACACTTGATATGCCTATCAAGTCAGGTTGCATATCAATAATTGCTTCCGGCGTATAAGCGATCTTTATAGTGCAATCATGTTCGAAATTATTTACGTATGAAATAAGATAATTGAAGCCTATATAATGTGCATTTACAGGATCTAAATGGTGCTCAGGTCTTATAAGTGGTTTATAGAGGACAATTTTCATATATGGCATCCTTCTAAACACTCGCAAGTTACATTTCCGGCAATTTGATAAGGCGCATTACCGACGCGTTCACCATTGACAAATAGAGATAACATTCGGTCAATAACAAGAAGATGTTCCATTCTGTTTCTGGTTGTTATAACCAGAGAAAGATGATAAATGCCGGGATTTAGCCACAAAGGTTCCGATGTGACATTAAATGAATGGCTTCCCTTAGGTAGTCTTAGCTCTTCTCCATTCAACCAGCTATTATATTCTGCAACAAACTCCCCCGAAGAATGTACAAAGGCAAGAATCAAAGTAATATACTCATTATCCCATTCCGAAGCAAATGTAAGCGTTATTTTCATAGGAGCACCTAGTACCGTAACAAAATGTCCATTTTCGCTTTTTTTATCGATAGAAAAATCAACGAGAGAAATGCCTCCGGGGTCTACAATTGTCTTATCTTTTTGAAAGATTGCGGAATAACGCTGAATTGCAATATCAGGTGAACCTGCAAATAATATCATGCCGTCATTTATCACGATGGATTTTGATGATAGACGCGCTATTGTCGACATATCATGAGTAACAATTACTACAGCGCATTTTTTTGCCATCTCTACAATCTTATTGTAACATTTTACGCGGAATCCAAGATCGCCAACAGCAAGGATTTCATCAATAAGCAGTACATCCGGATTGCTATGGACTGCTATTGAAAATCCCAGCCTTACAAACATGCCGCTCGAATAGTGCTTAACGGGTGCATCCAAAAATTCGTCTATGTCTGCAAATTCAACTATAGAACTAAAATGTTTATCCACTTCTTTTTTTGTCATCCCGAGGATAGCCGCGTTTATATAAATATTTTCACGTCCTGTCAATAAGGGATGGAAGCCTGCTCCGACCTCTATTAAAGCGCCCACCTTTCCTTTTATTGTAATCTTTCCCTTGTCAGGCCAGAAAATACCGTTAAGCATTTTCAGAAGCGTTGTTTTGCCGGCGCCGTTGGGCCCTATGATCCCTAACGTCTCGCCTTTTTTTACATCAAGAGAGATATTGCTAACAGCCCAGAATTCACCTTTTCTGAGTTTCTCAGGGTGGGAGCTAAGCCCCAGAGAGTTCCTTGTAATATCTTTCATTCCATAAAACATGGATGTTTTCAGAGATTTGCAGTACTTCTTTGATACGCCTTCAACTTTTATGGCCACGGCATCACCGTTAATCATACACGCTCGGCAACCCTTGTCTCTGTAAGATGAAATACGGTTATACATACAATAAAAATCAGCACAGAGAAAATACCGGAGATAAAAAAACCATTTGATTCAATCATTTTCCCTGTTAGGATAAGTTCTCTTGGTGCTGAGATAAAGTAATAAATAGGGTTATAAATTGTAATTGAAGCAAGTATGCCCTCTGAAGGTTTTGCATAGACAACAGGTGTTAAAAACATCATGAAGGTTACGAACACGGAAAGCATATTACCTATGTCTCTCATGACGCCGTTTATCAGGGAGAGAATAAGGCCAAGACCAATTGTAAACAGCAAAATAGGCAACAAAAGAAAGGGGAGCCACAGTATCATCAGTGAGGGCATAATTCCATAAAACACAAAAAGACATATGACGATAAGCATCTGTATGGAAAAGGACAAAAGCGGTTGTCCAATTGAAGAAAAAACAAGAGATTTTTTTGAAAAATTGATCTTTATTATCATTGAGCCCGCATTAACTAACGAATTTGAGCATGCAACCAGACCTGTTGAAAATATCTGCCAGAAAGCAAGTCCCAGCATTGCATAAAGAGGATAAGGAGCGTTGACATTGCCGACTATAAATACGCCTGAACTGTTTAATATGATGAAAACACCTAAACTGATTATGGGCAGAAGGAAAGTCCAGAAAATTCCGATGAATGTTTGTTTGTAGGATGCAAGAAAATCTCTTTTAAAGAGCTGGTATATAAGCCACCTATTCTTTTTGATTTCGATGAATATCTCATTAAAAATGGATAAATAGCCTTTTTTTAGAGAATTATCGGGTTCATATATAATTATTGTTTCGGGCATATTTCTAACCTTTCAATAATTTATGCACGGCTTTTACAATATATTCCAAATCCTCATCAATAAGTTTTGCCGAAATAGGCAGGCTTACAGTATGTCTGCCTATTCTCATGGCATTAGGATAATCCTCAGGTTTCCACCCGAAAGCCTTCTGGTAATAAGGATGTTCCGGGATGCTCAAATAATGAACACCGACGCCGATATTCTCTTTTGTCATTGAAGTGAGAAAATCGTCTCTGCTTATGCCTGTTTTTTCTTTATCTATCAGTATCGTGTATAGATGATATGCATGTATAGTGTCAGGCTCAGGGTTTTTAGGGAGAATAACGGGCAATCCCTGAAAATCATAATTGTATTTTTGCCATATTTCTCTGCGTCTCTGCCAGTATTTCTTAATCCTTTTCAATTGGTGAATGCCTATAGCTGCCTGTAAATCCATCATATTGTATTTAAAACCGCATTCCGTAACATAATAATGTTTATAACCTTCATCCCCGAAGCGTTTCCATGCATCTTTGCTCATGCCATGAAGGGCAAGGATTTTTATGCGTGCGGCATTTTCTTCATTTGATGTTATAACCATCCCGCCTTCTCCGGTTATAATATTTTTTGTAACATAAAAACTAAAGCAGCCAAAATCCCCGAATGTACCAGTCTTTTTGCCTTTATATTCCGATTCAATAGCATGGGCACAATCTTCAATTATCCTGAGGTTGTATTGCCTTGAAATAGCTATAATTCTGTCCATGTTGCATGGGCGGCCTGCAAAATGAACAGGAAGTATTGCTTTGGTTCTTGATGTGATAGCCTGTTCAACCTTCTTTGGATCAATATTCATTGTGTCAGGCTCAATATCAACCAAAACAGGTTTTGCTCCTGCATGGATTATTGCATTAACAGTGGCGCAAAACGTTAAAGCTGAAGTAATGACTTCATCGCCATTTTTTAATCCTGATGCAAGCATGCTAAGATGTAGAGCGGCAGTGCATGAATTAACCCCAATGGCAAAACTTGACTCTTTGAAGGCTCTAAAATCATCCTCGAATTGTGCTACTTTTGGCCCTGTTCCTATCCATCCGCTTCTCATACTCGAAACAACTTCAGCAATCTCGTCCTCCTCTATCATTGGGGAGCCAAAGACGATAAATTTGTCTTTAGAGCGTACGCGTTGTGCAACTGGCTGTTTCATATGATCATATAATAACACAGATGTTTTGGATTCATCTACTTTATTAATGCATGTTGAATACGGACATTGTCAGGGCTTTACTTAATGACTTGCTATTTCGGGATTTATTTTTTACTATTGAGCAAATGTATTATAAAGAGAACTTATATGTTTAAGCCAATGGTTAGTATTATTGTAATAAATTATAATGGTAATGATATTACTATCAAATGTCTTCAAGGTATACAGAAACAGACATTTAAAGATTTTGAAATAATTATTGTGGATAATTACTCAACAGATAATTCTCTTACATATATAAAAAATTTTGTTACAACAGAAAAGTTAAATGAAAAAACTAAAATAATCCCTCTTTTAAAAAACTCCGGTTTTTCTGGAGGTAATCTGGAAGGATTAAAATATGCTGAAGGCAAATATATAGCTTTGCTGAACAATGATACCGAACCGGATAAAAAATGGCTTTTTGAACTGATAGGAGCAATGGAAAATAATTCTGATATCGGTATTTGTGCTTCAAAGCTTATTAGAAATAATGAGAATTTTATTGACAGCGCAGGAGATGGTTACTCAACGGCACTTAAAGGATTTAAGCTGGGAGAAGGAAATAAAGAAGATTCATATATAAGTAAAGAATTCATTTTTGGAGCATGTGCCGGTGCAGCCTTATACAGAAAGAAGATGCTCGAAGAAACAGGTTTTTTTGATGAAGATTTTTTTTTAATATATGAAGATACTGATCTGAATTTCAGGGCACAAATTGCAGGTTGGAAAGTTTTATTTGTTCCAACTGCTGTTGTTTATCATAAAGTTCGTTCGTCAATAGGTATTATGAGTGATACAGCAATATATTATTCTCTTAGAAACAGCGAACTTGTGAGGATTAAGAATGTTCCCCCGGGTGTTTTTTTAAGATGTTTCCCTGAATTTTTAATAAATATTTTTGCCGAATTCTTATATTTTGTAGTTAAACATAAAAAATTAAAGATATATTTCAAGGCAAAAATGGATGCACTAATAATATTTCCAGAAATGCTAAAAAAAAGAAAAGTAATAATGAAAGCAAAAAAGGTAAACAACAAATATTTATTAGATATAATGACACATGTATGGCAAAAGGATTTTTTTGAAACAAAAATTAGAAAGTTTTTATATGGTTAGTGTTATAATCCCTACTTTTAATGCAGAGAAGTATATACACAAGCTTCTCTCGTCAATTCAATCACAGACGATCCCCTGCGAAATTATTGTTATTGATTCCTCCTCCACAGACAATACCATAGATATTTCAGAATCATTTGGAGCTAAAATCATATCTATAACAAAGGAAAACTTCAATCATGGCAGGACAAGAAATTTAGCAGCTCTACAAACCAAAGGGGAAATTATTGTATTTCTCACACAAGATGCTTTGCCATGCAACAAATTCTGTATAGAACTGCTAACGAAGCCTCTTGAAAACCCTGAAATAGCAGCATGCTACGGAAGGCAAATACCTGCTGATAATGCAATGCCAACAGAAAGGTTTGCAAGATTATTTAATTATCCCGAAACGCCCCTCTTAAAGGGATTAAACAGTTTAAGAGAGTATGGCATAAAAACCTACTTTTTCAGCAATGCGTTATCGGCGATAAGAAGAAAAGAATTTGAAGAATTAGGCGGCTTTCACAAAGATATTATTATGTTTGAAGATATGCTGTTTGCTGCAAAGCTTATTATGAAAGACTATAAAATAGCCTATATACCCGAGGCAAAAGTTATTCACTCCCATAACCTCACATGGTCTGAGCAATTTAAAAGATACTTTTATGCAGGAATATCATTCAAAAATAATCCATTGTTTTTAAGATATGCAAAAGCAGATAAAGAAGGGGGTAAATTCTTAAAAAATGAGATTGAATATTTTGTTCGCAATAAGGCTTATTATTGGATTATTTATGCCCTTATTGAGTCTATCTTTAAATATTCCGGTTATATCTTGGGCATAAATTATGATAAAATTCCATGTTGTTTTACAAAAAAATATCGGAAGCTCGATGACAAATAAATCAAGATTACATTATATTATTATATTATTTGCAGATTTGTCAGCTATATATGTTTCAATTATTATCGCTTTTTGCACAAGGATATGGATTGAAAGTTTTTATCCTTTAATTCCTTTAACGCACCCTCTTTTGTCTTATATACAAAGGTGGTGGATAATATTTATTATATTGGCGGTAATTACCTTCCACAAAGGCTACGGTATAGTAGTAACTGTATGGGATGAACTTCTAATCCTGTTTAAAAGTCTCTTATTATCTTTTTTAATTGTGTGGGCCATACTGTCCCTTCAAAAAGAGACCGAGGCAGTATCAAGAATCATAGTGACTCTAAGTTTTTTTTATATGATTGCTTCATTGCCTTTAATACGTTTCTTAGCAAAATATCTAATGTATAAGGCATTTGACGAGAGGATGGAATCATTTCTTATCGGAGAAAAAGGAGAGGCGGAAAATAAATTAGTAAAATCGCTTAACAGTGAATGGTACTCAGGATATAGAATAAAAAGCATTGTTAATGATATTTCCGATATAAATAATGTTGAAACATGCTTCATTCCTGTTTGGTATGCCGACGAAGAAACAGTAAAAAATCTTAAAAAGAAAGTGAAAAATCTGATAATGGTTTCCGAAGGATTTGGATTTTCTTTCATGAGCACAGAAATAATGACCTTTTTGGATAAAGACATGGCGTTGATAACAACAAAAAACGGTCTTTTATCCGGACGGAAGGTATTTTTGAAAAGAGTATTTGATATAATATTATCATTTTTTATATTAGTCTTTTCAATCCCCCTTTTTTTATTAATTCCAATATTAATTAAAATTGATTCAAGGGGACCCGTATTTTTTTCACACACACGTTGTGGGCTTAATATGGCCAGTTTTAATATGCTTAAATTCAGAACGATGCATGCCAACTCAGGTGAGCTAATAGAAAAATATATCAATGAAAATCCTGAGGCATATAATGATTTAAAGGAAAGAAACAAAATAAAAGAAGATCCGAGGATAACTGGTTTTGGAAAATTTTTAAGAAAAACCTCTCTTGATGAATTACCGCAGTTGTTCAATGTGATGAAGGGTGATATGTCAATCGTTGGGCCCAGACCTGATTCAAAAGAAGCCTTAACAGACTACTATAAGGATTACAAAGAAATATATATGAAGGTTAAACCTGGTATTACAGGGTTATGGCAAGTAAGTGGAAGAAGCGATATAAATTATTCAAAAAGGGTAAAACTTGATTATCAATATGTATTAAATTGGTCACTGTGGTTTGATATTGTTATTATTTTAAAAACATTCAGGGCAATTATAAGCGGTAAGGGGGCATATTAAGTATACATATTCAAAAAAGGGTATATTATACAAATACTTTGTAGCAAATATTTAAAAAGTAGTTTATTGTATTACAATTTAAAGCTATAAATTAATAAAAAAGTCTTTTTTTATACATTTTATTGAATTATATGTAGAAAATACTTGTCTTTTTATTAAATAATATGTAACAAATACTATTATACTATAAGGTTTATGGGGTTATGAGACAAATAATACCAATACTGGTTTCACTCTTTGCTGCTGTCGGGGCATGGATTTTCTTTTCCTATGTTATGTATCGTATTGGCAGGAAGTTTGAAATAGGTTCTTTTCTAGGATATTGTATTCCGGTATATAACATTGTTTTTCTATGTAAATGCGGGGATATTTCGCCATGGAATACTTTAGGGCTTATAGTGCCAATCGTAAATATTTATTTTACGATTCACATCTGGGGTAGTATTGCGGAAAGACTTGGGAAAAATTATTGGATTTATGGAATAGGATCATTTATTTTTTATATAACCGTATTTATTATGGCATTCGATAGTTCCCAGCCTTCCGGATATATACTTGCTAATA
The DNA here is from genome assembly GCA_026388275.1 of Pseudomonadota bacterium. Classification (NCBI taxonomy): domain Bacteria; kingdom Pseudomonadati; phylum Pseudomonadota; species Pseudomonadota bacterium. The sequence goes on along the minus strand of JAPLKB010000055.1, from coordinate 6,545 downwards.
AATTAGGTAAAAACAAGGATGATCAAAGTGAATATGATAAAGATATACAATCAGATATAATTAGCGAAAATAAAGAGTTAAAGGAAGATAAGATAAACGAGAAGAATAAAGCAAAAAAAGAAAAAACTTTCAAAACATCTTCTATGTCAGGATTTTTGCCAAGTTTAGACGTTATCAGTAAAATAGGATTAAGGACAATAAGTGAATTAATTGGTTTTGATATCGGAAGTACTTCAATAAAAATCTGCACCCTAAAAAAGATTAATGATGGTTTCCAAATTCAAAACATAGACAAAAAATCATACGAAGAAGATATTTTAAGTGACGGCAACATAATTGACCAAGTATTTGTTGCACAAGAACTGAAAAAAATAATTACAGAGAATAATATCAAATGCAAGGATGTAGCTTGTGCACTATCGAGCTATGCAATCATTACAAAAAAAGTTACAGTTCCATTCCTCGAGGAAGAAGAACTTGAAAACAGTATAAGACTCGAAGTGGAATCAGTTATCCCTTTTCCATTAAAAGATATTTATTATGGTTATTATGTTCTTGGAGTGGATGAAGAAAAAGAAGATATGATGAACGTTCAGATTGTTGCAGCAAAAAAAGAAATAGTTGATGGCTATACTACAGCATTCAACTTAGCAGGTTTGAATTTACAGATTCTGGACGTGGATATTTTTGGTGTTACAAATATGATTGAACAGATATACGGTACGAATGAATTTTCAGTAGTTGCTGTAGATATAGGTGCTTCCATAACGAATATTGCAATAATAAAAGGTGATAGCCTTGAATTTACAAGGGAAATATTATTGGGAGGAAAGTACTTAACAAACCAAATAGAAAAGTCTACCAAACTTAGCCATATGGAAGCTGAAGAAAAGAAGATAATGGCAGACAGTGAAGTGGTATATTTATTTGAGGATTTTATATTTAATATTACATCTGAAATTACAAAAACAATCAATTTTTACACTGCTACAAAACCTAATGACACAATTGGAAAAATATACTTAACAGGCGGCTCATCTTTGCTGCAAGGCTTGAAAGAGAAAATAGAGGAAGACACCAGGATAGAAGTAGAATATGTTGACCCGTTCTTGCTTTTGAATTTAAATGAAGCAAAACATAGCGCTTACGAGGAATATAAGACTTTTATGAGCATAGCACTTTATTTATCCTCAAGGATTAATGATTTAGGACAATGATAAAAATAAACCTTTTACCCAGTAAAGGAAAGAAAGACTTATTAAAGATCGATCTGTTCCTGTTTTTTTTCTATAATGATAATAACTTTCCTTATTTTTGGGGGTATTTATTATATTAATGCAAGGGACATATCAAACTATAAAAATAAAATTGAAGACATGAAGAGAGAAATTGCAAGCCTTCAAAGTATTTATAAAGAATACCTTGCGATGGAGCAAGAAAAAAAGGAGATTCAACGAAGAATAAAAGCAATAGACGGCATAAAAGAGGGTAGAGCGCTCTCTGCAAGGATTTTATACGATCTTTCCTCCGTAATAAAAGATAATGTTTGGCTTATAAGCTTTAAAAAAACAGATAATAAATTTGAGCTGGATGGGAATTCGTTGGAAAATGAATCCATTTCAACCCTTGTTGAAAGCCTTTCGCATATTCCCTATATTAAAAACGTAGAATTGAAAAGCGTATCCGATGCCACAGAACAAGGCGTTACAATAAAGAAGTTTATTATTTCCGGTGATATTGTCCTATGAAAAAAATTCAGTTAGATTTCAAGGGAATAATTAAAAAAATTGCAAAGATCAAAAGAATATATAAACTTTTGTTTAGTATCGGGTTTAATATATTAATTTTTGTATTACTTTTTTACTTTATTATAAGTCCTCAGCTTGAAACTAAAAAACAGTTAATTGGAGAATACAATAAAATTAAACAAGAATTTGATAATATGGTAGCCATTAAAAATAACATGCCTAAATTCCGCCAGGAATATGCACAATTAAAGGAACTTTTGCAACAAACACTTAAACAATTGCCCGAGACTAAAGATATACCTAATTTATTAAGAAACGTTTCCAATATTGGTTCTGAAACAAGGCTGAAAATAACATATTTTGAACCTAAGGCATTGCAAAATAAAGAATTTTATGCAGAGTTACCATTTTCAATACGATATAGCGGTCCATACCATAATATTGGATATTTTTTTGATAGTATTAGAAAATTGGAAAGAATTATAAATATCTCAAGCTTCACATTAGCAAATGATCCGAAAGCAATTCCTACGAGAATGGTTCTTACAGGGGAATGTATTGCAACAACATATGTTTACACGAAAGAGCAGCCGAAAAAGGATAAAAAAGAACAGAAAAAGGAAGACAAGAGTGAAGCGCCTGCGAAAAAATAGAATGCTTAAAAATTGGATTTTGGATTCCCATGTTTTTGACTGGGATAGGCATTATGGATTACTTTTTTCTTTAGGATCTTTTTTGCCCTTATTTAGGGGTTCAATGCTTATTATTTTAATTGTATTTTTATTCTTTTGTTCCACTGTTTATTCTGCTGATCCAAAGATGGAACAAAAGAAAAATGAGCCCAAAAAACCTGAGGTTTCTCAGAAATTTAATGTAGGTGATTTTGTATATGTTTCGGAAAACAAAAGAGACCCCTTTGAACCTTTGTATCTACTGAAAATGAGGCAGGACAAAGTTGCAGGAGTATCAAAGAAGGGCTATGAACTGGAAGAATTAAAACTTGTAGGCATATTAAAGGCGGGCAATAATCATTATGCTATGATGGAAGACATGCAGGGCAAGGGTATTTCCTTCAAAAAAGGTGATTTTCTTAACAATAATCTTTGGATTTCAAATATAATTAATAGTAAAGTGATTCTGAGTTATAAATTAAAAGGCGAAACAAAAAGGATAGAATTAGATATCCCTAAAAAATGAAAGGGGTGAGAGAATATGAGTAAGAAAACTATGCTTTTGTTATTTATGATATTATTGATACCTTTGCTGTGCTTTGCGCAATTAGCAAAGAAACATGATGCGAAGATATCTTTCGATTTTATGGATGCAGATGTAAGAAATGTGCTTAGGATTCTTGCTGAGGTTTCCGGTAAAAATATAATAATATCCGATGATGTAAAGGGAAAAGTAACAATGAAACTTGATAATATAACGTGGAGTGAAGCGCTTGATATAGTTACAAAATCAAATAATCTTGCCAAAATGGAAGAGGAAAACATAATAAGAATAATCACTGTTGCCAAATATTATGATGAGAGAGATAAAGAAAGGAAGGACAGACTTGATTTTTTAAAGGAAAAAACAGAAAAGTTGAAATCCGGTGAAGAACTTGTAATGGAAACGATATATTTAAATTATGCAAAAGCCGCCGATGTGGAGAAAATGATAAAAGGTGAAGCAACCGGAGGAGCTGTTGGAGGAGCTGGTGGAGGTGCTGCTCAAACCATAAAAGGATTTCTCTCAGAATTTGGTACGATTACGCAGGTAAGCTGGAATAATGCACTTATTATAAAGGATAATAAGGATAATGTTGAAAGAATAGTTAAAATTATAAAAGAACACGATATTGCACCCATACAAGTGCAGATAGAGGCAAGGATAGTTGTTGCAGAAGATACTTTTTCAAGGGACCTTGGTATAAAATGGAATGCGATGATTCAGGACAGAATTAAAGGAATACAAAGGGAAACAAGCGTTGCAGGGGCAGTAGCAGAATCGGTCGCAGGCGCCACTGGTACATTAAGATTTATTTTGGGAAGCGCTGCTGATGCATTCTGGTTGGATGGAGAGCTTTCTGCCAAAGAAAGGGAAGGTTTATTAAAAACCATCTCGCATCCCAAAGTAGTTACTTCAGATAATCAAAAAGCAAGGATTGCGCAAGGAGAAGAAATTCCATACCAATATACCGCACAAGCAGGAGCTACACCAACAACAGAATTTAAAAAGGTTGAGCTCAGCCTTGAAGTGACGCCGCATGTAACGAGGGATGGAAATGTAAAGCTTATTATTAAAGCAACAAAAAATGAGGTAAAACAATTCGGTGCACTATATGGGGCAACTACAAAAGAAGCTACAACCGATGTTATTGTAAAAGATGGAGAAACCGCTGTACTTGGTGGTGTATATGAAACAAAAAACGAGGATGCGGAAGATGGTTTGCCTTTTTTAAGAAGCATACCCATATTAGGTTATTTCTTTAAACATAAAAGCAAGACTGATAATAAGACTGAACTTCTTATTTTTGTTACACCGACTGTTCAAAAAAAGCTCTATAAAGTAGAGGGTTAGATGAAAATAATAATTTATTTATTAACAATTTTATTTACATTCTTTTCATTTGAATGTCCTGCCGAAGAGGCAGTGAAAGGTAAAGTAATTGGAACAACTCAGAATAAGCTAAGCATTTCCACCGGGGAATGTGCAGTTACAGATCTTGGAAAAAACTACGGTGTTACAAAAGGCGATATATTTAAAATATCAGAAGAAAAAGATCCTGATTTAAAAGGTCCTATAGGAAGATGTGCTGTTCTGGATGTTAAAGAAGGTAAAAGTACCTGCGAAATTGTTAAAATGTCAAAAGAAATCAGAAAAGGAAACATTGTTTTAACAAATAAATTACTTTTTTCTGACAGCAGGCTTTATCCAATAATTTATGATTCTTTAAATAAGTTTCTGCAACCTTACGAGCCATATAAAAAAATAAATGTATACATTTATAATTTTTTCGATGAGAAAAATAATATTACAAGATTTTCTGAAATTTTAAAAAAAGAAATGAAGACAATATTTTCACAGAAAAATAGAATTAATTTGTTAAGCTATGATGTAGGTAAGGGCTTTGTGCTTTATCCTGAGGAATATTTAAATACAAAATTTGTTGAAGATTATATGAAGAGGGATGATATTAATGTTTTAATTGCTGGTTCATATAAAACCAATAATGAAAATATTGAACTAACCATAGTTCTGATAGATAAGGATTATGATGATTATCAATTGCATTTTACTTTAAAATCAAGCGACTATGGTAATCTTATTTCCGAAGTAACAGTTCCATACACACCATTGGAAAGAAGAGATATAATATGCAATCTGTTTTATAAACCAGTTCTGTTTACGCCCCAGAGAGATGACAAAAAATACTTTGTGCTTCAGGAATCAGATAAAAATCCTTTTACACAATACACTTTAGGAAGAATTGATTTTAACATAATTTCCCCTGTGGATTTTAAAATTAAAATTGGAAACAACATCATTAATTTTAATGAAAGGAATGAATACAAATTAACTTTGCTGAAGGGCACACATAGGTTATCAGCATCTTTTAAGAGGGGATTTTATTATAATGATTCTCTCATGTATACTTCTACAAAAGAAATAAAAAAGGAAATTTTGTTAAATCTTGAAAAAGGCGGAGAAATCAATATAGATCTAAATGTAACTCCGTTATATGATAAGGAAAATATAGAATTTAAAATTTATAAAAAAACTGAAAGGGAAATTTTTACATTAAAGCCAATTTATAAAACAGAATCAATAAATCAGCTTGAAACGTACAAAGATTAATAGTTTTTAAAAACTAATTCAATCATTCTGTAATGGAAAGATTATCAAAATTTATTTCACGTTGCGGTATAGCGTCCCGCAGAAAATCAGAAGAAATAATATTGTCTGGCATGGTAAAAGTAAATAATGACATAGTACTAGAGCCGCAATACAGTGTTGATTATACAAAAGATATTGTAACAATAGATAATAATGTAATAAAACAAAATGAAAAGAATATTTACATAGCTCTCTATAAACCAGTTGGATATATATCCGATTTGAAGGATGTCAGAGGGAGAAAGCTTGCACGTGAACTTATTAATTTTGAAGGTAAGCTTTTTCCTGTAGGGAGGCTTGACTATAACTCTGAAGGTTTAATAATATTTACTAACGACGGCGAACTTGGAAACATGATAATGCATCCAAGATATGGCGTTGAAAAGGAATATCTTGTTAAACTAAAAGGCGTGCTAAATGATGATGATATTTTGTCAATAAAAAAAGGTATTACTATAGAAGGTGTTCCAGCTCGTGCAATAAATATTACATATGTTGGTCCGGCATTTAATAATAACTGGTATTCTATAATACTTCACGAAGGTAGAAACAGGATTATAAGAAAAATAGGTGATATTATAGGACACCGTATTTTAAAAATCAAGAGAGTAAGGATCGGTCATATCATGTTAGGAAATTTGAGTTCCGGGTCATACAGGTTTTTAAAAGAAAGAGAAATTATGCCATTTAAAGTACGTTAGATTAATATTTTATCAATTTGTATGCTGTTGATAAATGTGGTGTTAATAAATTCAACAAGAATCTTATAAATTAGGCTTAATACGATTTTTTAGGGCTTTTTTATCTCCATAAAACCTCTTCAATGATCTTGCTCTTGAGACTTTTATTTGATCCCCGGTGAACTCTCACCAACTCCTTGAGGTACGCAAAGCAACCGTCTAGTGAGTTTGTGGT
>JAPLKB010000054.1 GCA_026388275.1 Pseudomonadota bacterium | reverse complement strand
TGTTGCCAAAGAGCACGCAGGGGAAATTATTATAACCCGGACCGGCTAATCCACATGTGAGAAAAAGAAACAAAGTCAAACAAACATGTATAGGGAGATTTATTTTCTGGGGAAGGCGCTATCATCGTTGGCTTCGTCATCAGATCCTCGACGTACTGCTATCGTACGCCTACGTCTCCTCTTTCTTGCCGCCTTGATTGCCCCGCAAGCTGAAGCGGGGTAAGTCATTGCATCCTTGATTTAGAATTGGAATTAGACTCTGTTTGAAATAAGCATTATTTTATAAAATCAATGTTATGTGATGGTCTGTTTTATCTGTATTTAATTTTAGAATAATACGGGGAAAATCCGAATGAAATTGTGGTTCTCAATGTCTTTTCCAATCCAAATGATTCCCTGCAGCTTGCTGCAGGGTTACTACTTTCCCTCGCCCCTCCGGGGGAGAGGGCGGGGTGAGGGGGATATGAGCCTCTTTCCAGTGATAACCCGCAGCTTGTTGCGGGGAGGTTCATCGAATTACCGGATTTTACAGATAATATAAAAAAGGCAAATCCTAAAAAAAGGATTTGCCTTTCATGTTTATAATGAAAAGTTTCCGCTAATTCTTTTTTGGCGGTTTAAGGAGAAGAAAGGCAATGATTATTCCTACAATCGCCATTCCGGCAGTTGGATAGAAAGCTACCGTATAGCTTCCGAAGGCATCCTTCGCGCTTCCGGAAATAATACCCCCGATAATAGCACCAAGGCCATAGGAACTGAAAACAACGCCATATTTTTGGGCATATCCGTCAAGACCAAAGAAGCCTGCCGTTGCTGCAGGACCGATTGCAAGCCAACCGCCGAGACACAGCCAGAAGCAACAGAATGATATCGCATAGAGGCCCACGGAACCTTTGCCTGCAGATAGCATCATTAACGATGCTATCAAAATGATGACAAAAGAAAGAATTGCAGAATATTTAGGAGTAATCTTGTCAGTTAAAGCGCCAAAAATAGGTCGTCCTACACCGTTGAACACCGCGAAGAGCATTACAAGCGATGCTGCCAAGGTCTTATCAAGGCCTATTACTTCTCTGCCGACAGAAGCTGATATTCCTATTGCCATAAGACCTGCTGTAGCGCCTAAAATATAGCAAAGCCAGAGTCCGTAGAAACTCGATGTTTTAATCATCTGGCCTGCAGTAAAGTTGGTTGTGCCACCAGTGGCAGCTGCAGGCGGGGTCCAGCCGGCTGGTTTATAGCCTGCAGGGGGGAACTTCATGGGAATGGCCAGGATTATAGTTATGAAAAAGAATGCAATGCCCATTATACCAAAAGCTCCGAGCGGCCCATACTGGCCAATAAGAGCAGATGCTATCGGGGCTGTAGCTATTGCTGATCCCCCGAAACCTGCAAGTGCCAATCCGACTGCCAGACCTTTTTTATCAGGGAACCAACGGGTTGCAACAGAAACAGGTCCACCATAAACAATACCTACACCAGCGCCTCCAATTACCCCATATGTTAATATGACCATAGTAATATTTGAAGAAAAGTAGGTGAGCATCCAGCCAACACCAACAACTGCGCCACCGAGCATCATGACTTTGCGAGGGCCTAGTTTGTCTATAAACTTGCCTGCGATAAATGTAAAAAGGGCGAACATGGCGAGGAAAATCATATAAGGCAAACCACCCTGCGTAGCGCTGATCTTAAACATCTCTTCGAGTGGTTTTTTGAACACGCTGTATGCGTAAACTGCACCTAAACAAAAATTTACCACCATCCCTAAAAGAACAAAAATCCATCTTCCTGTGTTTGCTGGCATTCCAAAAATCTTCTGATCTTCAGCCATAAAATATACCTCCTCTAAAGTTGAAATTAATCAGGACTAAGCCTAAAGTGTAAACATTGATATAATAAAATGTGAATGAAAATTATTATATAATATCAGGTAATGTCAAGATTTTTCTTACTCATACGGAAAACTTGTCAGCCTAAGCTATTAAGCCTGATCTTATATACGAATGTAAAATGTTAAATATCTGGATTGCATTCAACGTTTTAGAAAGACGGAACAAAGGACGGAATAGGCTTCCATCCTTATCAGCAAAAGATATTAACCGAAAAAATGTATCTTTATCCGGTTTATGACCATCTATGAGCTTTTTTATCTGCTTTTTAACCGCTAAATATAATGCCAATTCTATTTGTTTATTAAGCAAATATCTCTTGACATAAAAGGCAAAATCGTTTAACATACCGAAGTTTTCGCTGAGCTTGATTTCCCTTAAAAAGATTAGGGAATTATTTTTATTTGGAGGATATTGATGCCTACTATTAATCAATTAGTAAGGCTTGGGAGAGAAGTCGTTAAAAAAAAGAGTTCGTCACCGGCGCTCACAAATTGTCCGCAAAAGAGGGGTGTTTGCGTAAGGGTTTATACAACAACTCCTAAAAAACCAAATTCGGCATTGAGAAAAGTTGCCCGTGTGAGATTGACTAATGGTATAGAGGTTACTACATATATACCCGGTATTGGTCACAATCTTCAAGAGCACTCGGTTGTTCTGATAAGGGGCGGAAGGGTTAAGGATTTACCTGGCGTCAGATATCATATAATCAGGGGATCGCTTGATGCAAGCGGTGTTGCAAACAGAAAGAAAAGCAGATCCAAGTACGGTGCAAAAAGACCTAAACAGTAGAGAAGTTTGAACGATAGTAAAAAGAGGAGTTTAAAGCATGCCAAGAAAGGGACACGTTGCGACAAGGGAGAAATTGCCTGATTTAAAATACAATGATTTCCTTGTACAGAGGTTGATAAGCTGTGTTATGCTGGACGGGAAGAAGAGTACAGCCACAAAAATTGTTTATGGAGCTTTTACTGTAATTGAAGACAAGCTGAAAGACGATCCACTAAAGGCATTCCATAAAGCTGTTGAGAATATCAGACCTGAAATAGAAGTAAAAGCAAGAAGGGTCGGAGGGGCAACATATCAGGTTCCGGTTGAGGTAAGAGCAAACCGGAAAATGTCGCTTGGTATTAGATGGCTTATAAGATATGCAAGAGAAAGATCAGAAAGAACGATGAGAGAAAAACTTGCCGGAGAGATCCTTGACGCTTGCAACAATAAAGGCGGCGCAGTAAAAAAGAGAGAAGATACCCACAAGATGGCCGAAGCGAACAAGGCGTTTGCTCACTACAGGTGGTAAATCTAAGGTAAAATGAATGAATCAAATTGTTAGAAATGTCGGTATTATGGCGCATATTGACGCCGGAAAAACAACTGCTACAGAGAGAATGCTCTTTTATACGGGTGTTAATAACAGGATAGGCGAAGTTGATGACGGCGCTTCTACCATGGACTGGATGGAAGAAGAAAAAGAAAGAGGAATTACTATAACCGCTGCAGCAACGACCTGTTTCTGGCGGGAACACAGGATAAATATTATAGATACACCCGGTCACATAGACTTTACGATAGAAGTTGGAAGATCGCTCAGGGTACTGGATGGTGCAGTTGCATTATTTTCAGCAGTGGAAGGTGTTGAACCTCAATCGGAGACTGTCTGGAGACAGGCCGATAGATACAGTGTTCCGAGAATTGCATTTGTGAACAAGATGGACAGAACCGGAGCTGATTTTGATAATTGTGTCCGAATGATACGGGAAAATTTAAAAGCAAATCCATTAGTTCTCCATTTCCCAATCATGAACGAAGATGGGTTTATCGGGACCGTTGATGTAATAAGGAATAAAGCAATTTTGTACGATAAAGACAGATTGGGTTTTGACTACACTGTCTGCGAAGTGCCTCAAGCACTAAAAACCAGAGCTGATGATGCCAGGATAAATATGATGGAGTTGTTATCAGGTGTTGAAGACCGTTTTATGGAACAGTATCTGGAAGGACATGAGATTGATGAGGCAAGAATTAAAGATGTGATAAGAAAAGGTACATTAAAAGGGAGCATTACGCCTGTTCTGTGTGGAAGCGCATTTAAGAATAAAGGAGTTCAGCCTCTTCTTGATGCTATTGTTGATTATCTTCCTTCACCAAAGGATGTGTCTCCTTATCAGTACTGGACCGAAGACGGAACAGAAGGAGCTTTCGAGGGCACAAACGATGAGCCTTTCAGCGGGCTTATATTCAAGATAATGAATGATCCCTTTGTTGGTCATTTGAGTTATATAAGGGTATACTCCGGTTCATTGAAAACTGGCGATACGATAATGAATTGTGCGCAGTCAAAAACAGAAAGAGTCGGCAGGATACTAAGACTTCATGCCAATAAGAGGGAAGAGGTCAAGAAGGTAGAAGCCGGCGATATTTGTGCAATTGTAGGTTTGAAGGGAGTATCAACGGGAGATACATTAACGCATCCCGGTATGGAAGTGTTTTTTGAAAACATAGAAGTTCCCCTTCCTGTTGTTTCTGTTGCTATAACGCCGAGGAAGAAGGATGACCTTAAGAAGATGTGGCTTGTTTTTAATAGGTATACAGTTGAAGATCCATCCCTTAATGTGCGCCTTGACAGTGAAACCGGTGAAGTAATACTTTCGGGCATGGGAGAACTCCATCTTGAGATTATTATGGACAGGGCAAAGAGGGAACATAATCTTGAAATGATATCATCACCGCCACAGGTGGCATATAGAGAGACAATAACAAAGAGTGTGACGGGTACCGGTAAATATATAAAGCAATCTGGCGGGCGAGGCCAATATGGACACGTAGTGTTAAATATTTCGCCGCTTGAAGGTAATGAATTTGTATTTGAGAATAAAATAATTGGTGGTTCAATCCCGAGAGAGTATATCTCCAGCATTGAAACAGGTATCAGGGAAACAATGGAAAAAGGCGTTGTCCTCGGGTATCCCATGGTAGATATGAAAGTTGAACTTATTGACGGCTCATATCATGAAGTGGATTCATCGGAACTTGCCTTTAAGCTTGCCGCTTCAATGGGATTAAAAGACGCAGTAAGAAAGGCGAACCCTGTAATTCTTGAGCCTATTATGAAGGTAGATATTAACATACCAAATGAGTTTTTGGGTGTTGTAATAGGGGATATATCGTCAAGACGCGGCAGGATTGCTGAGCTTGGCGACAAAAACGGTTTTAAATATATAATTGCACATCTGCCCCTTGATGAAATGTTCGGATATACAACTCGCCTGCGTTCAGCAACCCAGGGAAGGGGCAACTTCAGCATGGAATTTTTTCACTATACTCCTGTGCCGCAGCATATTTATGAAACTTTAATTAAAAATAGAGAAAAAAATGTAACGGAGGTCCTTTATGGCTAAGAAAAAGTATGAAAGAACAAAACCCCATGTAAATATCGGAACCATAGGACATATAGATCATGGGAAAACCACACTCACATCTGCCATTACCCGGTATCTTTCCAAAGCAGGAATGGCGA
>JAPLKB010000053.1 GCA_026388275.1 Pseudomonadota bacterium | reverse complement strand
CCCCCCCCTAAAGAAGGGGGAGGGGAAGCGGGAGACCAAAAGTGGAGGCTCATTCAGCTACCTGATGAAACGTCAAAAACCATAAAAAATGATTGTAAAGATGGAAAAACCGGGAAGCCGGGATTATGCAAAGGTCTTATTTTGTTACGCCACAATGGGAATCTGTTTGGCTCACTCAATGAACCGAATCTCCGCTTGCAGGTGCGGCGGCCTCGTGGGGACTTGGTATTTGTCCGGCAACAACTATGAGATTTCTTTTAATTTTTCAAGTGCGGTATTGATTCCCATTTCCTCTATCTCATAACTTTCAATGATTAGCTTTCCTGTGTATCCAAGCTCAACAAGACCGTGTATAATCCTTTTCAGGTTAGTATTGCCATTGTAGAATAAGTGGTTGTCCTTTGTCCCCCAATTATTATGTATATGAACATGGAAAAGATGCTCTATGCCGATATCTTTTATATCCTGGAGAATTGCCCCTTCCGGGTCTTTCACGCCATTTGAGATTTTTGTAATATAGGCATGGCCTATGTCGAGTGTTAGACCGATATCCGGGATTTTTTTGTGAAGCTCCTTAAAATCTCCCGGATCACAAAGGAAAAAAAATGGCAAATGGACATTTTCAATAGCTACCCTCAAATCTCTCTCTGCTGCATAGCTGTATATTTCATGTAAATCTTCAATGAAGTAGTTTCTTGTTGTTTCCTCAATACTTTTTGATCTGCCTGTGAGCATAGTATATCCCGGATGGATGACTACAGGATCACATCCTATGCCATAAGCTATATCGATGGTTTGTTTCAGCATTCTTATTGCGTTTTTTCTGTAATCGTCATAAAAACTCCCGAGGTTTACCTCAAAAAACGGTGCGTGTATTGAAAACTCTATACCGCTTCGGGTGAACTCGTTCATTCTTGAAACAAAATTGTCATTCATATCGAGAATATGGGGCATTTCACAGGATAGCTCTATTGTTTTAATATCGGCAGCAATAATATCATAAACAACATCAAGAATATGTTTCTTCACAAAGAAAAATGTGGCAAGACCGAAATTCATTAATTACACCCCATAAAACTGTATTATTGGTATTAGTTAGTATATGTTGCCTTTGAATTTGATGCTGACAGGCAATTTAAATGCATGTAAATAGCATTCAGGGGTCATAATGAATTCAAAATCCCTCTTTGTTGGATTCTGAATGCTGACCCATGAATGCTAAAGAATTTGTATTATGAATCAGCCTTCTTTGATCTTTGCAACAATTTCCTCGCTGCTCAGAGAACTGATAGATTTTAGCAGCCCTTCCTTTCTGTAGAAGTCAATAAGCGGCGCTGTTTTTTCGTTGTAAGTTTCAAGACGTTTTGTGATGGCTTCCACTGTTTCATCGGCGCGCTGTACGGCAGGCGAACCGCATTTAAGGCAGGTGCCGTCCGGTGCCGGCGGCTTGCTTTTAATGTTGTATATTTCCTGACAATCAGGGTTGGCACATGTCCTGCGTGTAGTCAGTCTGTCAAGAATAACATCTCTTGGTACATCAAGATCAATAACCTTGTCTAATTTCAGATTGAGTTTCACAAGCAGGTTCTTTAATGCCTCGGCTTGAGGAATCGTTCTTGGAAAACCGTCAAGTATAAAACCTTTTTCACAATCAGGTTCCTTCAGCCTTACCCCCATTATATCCATAATAAGCTCATCAGGAACAAGCTCGCCGCGTTCCATATATCCCTGAGCTTTCTTGCCAAGCTCGGACCCGGCATTTACTGCATTTCTCAAGATGTCCCCTGTTGATATCTGGACTGAGCCATCATAATCTGTCAATAATTTTGCAACAGTACCCTTACCGGCGCCCGGCGCCCCCAATAGAACAATTTTCATTCTTAGTCCTCCTTTTGTATTCAGTGCAATGATTTATTTGTTTTTTGCCTTTTCCTGTTTCTCTTTTCTCTTTTCCTTTAAAGTTTTTTGCGGAGCTTTTTTTGTTTCATTCTTAGGCTTGTCTTTTCCTGTTGCCATAAAACACCTCCTGGTTTGTAATCAAGTATTTTAAGTCTATCAAATATAAAAGAAAAAATCATTGATAAAAGGTCATCAATGTGCCCTGTTTTTTTGAAGAAATCCTGCCCATGTGGTATGTTATGCATGAAGCTGGTATGGACGAACAATACAATCTGATATTGAGCAGGAAATATAAAGATGTAATTGTTTAGAAAAAAATCAAAAGATAAGGAGTAATAAAATGGCAGAAGTCAAAACCAAAGAAGAACGTTATAATGAGGCCCGTATTATGCATAAATCGCTCGATGAAAAGCTGCAGATGCTCCAGGTAAAACCTTATCTTACCGAAGATGAAGAGTTGGAGGTAAGACTGCTTAAAAAAAATAAACTGTATTTTAAAGATTTAATGGAAAAGATCAAGGAAGAAACATAACAGGATCAGTATTTTGTCCATGACTTTGAAGAAACCCTGCGTACAGCTTGCTGCAGGGAGGTTCATTACTTCAAGCAGTATATGGTTAATACTTATAGAATCTTACGCTTGACATGAAAAATGAAAAGGCTTAATATTTTTAATACGCTTTACAAATTAAGAAAGGGGGATTTATGAAGAAACCAGTTTACATCTCTATTATTTTGTTGTTCGTTTTATTATGCTCTGCCGGTTTGTCTTTTGCTGCAGAAAAACCCATAAAACTTGGTGTGATGTTTATTATGTCAGGGCCCATGGGTGGTTATGGCAAGCATGGGAAGCAGGCAGTACAGATGGCTATGGACGAGATAAATGCGAATGGCGGTATTCTAAAAAGGAAAGTAGAGGCTATTTTTGAAGACTGCAAGCTCAAGGCTGATATAGGTGAGCAGATTGCAAAGAAGTTTGTTACTCAGGATAAAGTGGACTTCATCATAGGCCCGACTTCCAGCGGTGTTGCAGTGGCGGTGTCAAAGGTTGCAACCGAAAACAAGAAAATATTGATTTTAACGCAAGCTGCTGCAAATTCAATGACAGATGACCTGTTTAGCCCGTACCAGTTTGGCATACTGAGCAATGCCATGATGCACTCGCGTTCAGGAGCATACTATATGGCTTCAAAACCGTTTAAACGCTGGATGTGCATAGGACCAAATTACAACTATGGTCATGAATCATGGGAGGCATTCAAAGCCAAGCTGAAGGAACTGAGACCGGACGTAGAGTTTGTTGGCGAGTTATGGCCTAAGCTTATGGAAGGCGATTATACGTCTTTTATTAAACAGATTGCCGAACTTAAGCCGGATGCAGTTTGGTCGCCGTTATGGGGTAATGATGCAAATAACTTTATCAAACAGGCACTGCCTACCGGTCTGTTTAATAATATCAAATTTGCCTTTCCTGATGGAGCGGCGCTTGAGACACTGATACCTCTCGGGAAGGATTTGCCGGAAGGAACATATGTGGCAGCACGTTACTTTTTTCTTACGCCCGATTCGGATATGAACAAAAAATTTGTTAAAGCATACTATGATAGGTTTAAAGAATATCCCGATTATATGGCAAACGAGACATATGCCGGTGTGTATTTTATAAAGGCCGCTGTAGAGCGTGCAGGCTCATTAAAAGCTGACAAAATCATTAAAGCTGTAGAAAAGGAACCTTTGGCATGGGAAACTCCGGAAGGTTGGAAGATAATGAGGAAAGAAGACCATTCGGTTGTTGAGGACGTTGTATGGGGCGAGACTGTATACAGCGAAAAATACGGGTTTTCCATTCTGAAAAATATGGAAGCTATACAGGCAGAACAAATATGCCGTACGCCGGATGAACTCAAGGCAGTTCGTGATAAATTTAATAAGAAGATGAAGGAAAGTAAAAAGTAATTTAACGATGAGAAAACTTTTCCTCATCGCCCGTGCAGTATGCCGGAACGGGTAGTCTACCGCGATGCTGAATAAGAGATAGAAGATCGTATTAAAAAATAAAAGGCAGGGCCAGAAATGGTTCTGCCTTTTGTGTATACTTCGTGGTTATTGCCTGAAGCGCTGCTTGCTTCCTGAAAGACGCGCTGCGCGGTTTTTGCCTGAGGCACTGCTGTATTCCTGTTATTGAGTTTTTGTCATTATCTCCAAACGTTCAACATTTCAAATGGTAATAAATTTGGCGGTTCTTTTAAGAAATTAGCCTGTCTTCGATCGATAGCGGGCAATTACTGCATGCAATATAACATCGGAATGTTAATATTATATTGTAGAAATTTGTCCCGTCATCTATTTTTAAAAATTATTGTATCTATCTGATTTTATGGGTATTATCTTTCAATGTTTAATTATTTAATTTGTTGACATCTTTCATAGCAAATACTAATATTTCGGGAATTACCGCTTGCAGTATATTAACTGTTATGTGAAGGACAAAAGAAAAATGAAAATAGCTCTTATTGGTTGGGGATCACTGATTTGGGAACCGGGGAATCTCACAACCCACGTACGGGGAGGGTGGAAGACTGGAGGGCCGGAGCTACCACTTGAGTTTTCCAGAAAGTCCACATCGCGAAGTGGCGCTCTCACATTGGTCATAGACCCGGTACACGGTGAGCAATGCTCAACTCGGTTCATAAGCAGTTCCCGCCGAAGACTTGACAAGGCAATACTGGACCTGAAAAGCCGTGAGGGAGTCCCCTTGGTTGACTCGATCGGATTTGTGGATGTGGCATCAGGAGAATCTCGCGGCGCCACAGAGGAGATTCTCAAAACCATCCGCAACTGGGCAGACCAAAGGGACTACGAAGCTGTGATATGGACGGCTTTAGGTAGCAACTTCAATAACTATACGGTGGAAACAGCTGTTCAGTATCTTCGTGAACTGCCCATGGCAGGCAAGGAAAAAGCCAAAGAATACATTGAAAGGGCACCGGAAGAAGTTGTTACCCCACTTCGAAGAGGCGTCAGCAGAGTCGTGTGGGAAAACTACAGCACATAACAAATCCGGATGTGACAAAACGGCTCGCCGCACTAGCGAGCATGTTGCACTTGCAGGTAAAGGAGACAAAATGTCATCGCAGGAGATGGAAGAGCGATATGCCGACTTTTGTGATAATCTGGCTGACATCAAAGACCGTCTTACACTTACTGACCAAACAGGCGATAATCTAGTCCGTTGTATGTTATGTGACGATCTTTTTCCGAAACAGTTTTCCAAACTAACAGGTAAGTTATGCGTAGAGTGTTATAATGAACGCGAGTTCGGGATCTTCAGACCAAGCGGCACTACAATTGGAGCAGGTACGCCGCACTCCTACATAACTTCAGATGAGGACCCAATGCTGCACAACTGTATCAAAATATTGGAGGATGATTGACATCTTACATTGGCACACTCACGAATTTATTAGACTATCCTATACGGCGAATCATACCAAATCAACACATAACCAATGGATTAAGCCAATCGGCGGAAAAAGACTCTCCGCATCTGGCTGATCCTGTTGTCCTGCTCTGTTTCTTCCCATAATTCACTATCAAAGCCAAAGGGCCATATACTGGACTTGTAGGTGCTATACGTAACAAAGTCTGCTTTGCCTTATTATTTTGGTTAGTTACACATCATTTCACATTATCCCTAATCCATGCTTTCGTGTCAACAATAATTTCATCAATTAACGGTTCCAATT
>JAPLKB010000052.1 GCA_026388275.1 Pseudomonadota bacterium | reverse complement strand
TGAACGAATCTGTTCTTCCACTATAATGCTTCCCAGAGGCAGGTACAGAAATTCCGGGCTTTCCATTATTTTCTTTGTTGCCATTTTTTATCCCCCTATTTTATTTTTTTATATACAAAATATTACCCGATGAAAATAAATAAATCAAACAAATCATGATGATATGGTATTGTCAAAATCTGAATGAAAAATTGATAAGAAGGTTGAGTAAAGATATGCCCTTAAAAGTCATAATAAGGGGGAGGCAACAGGAAGTATGGGAAATGAAGAAAGATTTCTTCATTTCCGCCTGATTCACATAAACGTGTATGTGAATCAGGCTTGGGTGGTCAGCGGCATGGCAGGGATGTTTCAGATTCGGATGGGCTGTGAGATTTGCAGGCCGCAGACGTACTCAATGTACGTCGGAGGATCGCAAGTCGAAGCAGAGCGCCGAAGATGAATATCCCAATCATGCCGCTTACCGACCAGGAGAAAAAGTTAATAAATACTCAAGAAACAAAACAATATTATGAAAACTTTTGACAAGACAAAACAGCTTACTGATTTTTCACCGGCTCTTTAGCACCGCCGCCAAGAAGCTTTTCAATCAACGGTATGTCTGCTCCTTCAACGTGCCTTCCGTCTATCCAGAACTGGGGAGTACTGTTAATGCCCGTTGTGGCTGCAATATGTTTATGCTCATTGATAAGCGCTTCCACTTTTTCATTTTTACATACAGTAAATTTCATATTGTCAAGTTGACCGTTCATCGCATCTTTGTATGCCTTTTCCTTATCCTTCTCGCAAAATATATACCTTATTTTCTGCTCCGCATTTTTATGCATTGGAAGCGGGAGAAAAAACACATATCTTACAATATTTTCCTGTTTTGAAAGATATTTTGATGCATCCCTGCAATACGGACAATCCGGATCGGTAAATTCAATGATAATACGTTCACCCTTTCCGAATTTTAAAGCTTTTTCAAGAGATATTTTTTTGACTTTTTCCGTTATAATAGCACTCTTACTCTCACTCGTCAGATTTTTACCTTCTGAATTCCATATGGAACCGGTAAACAGATAATTTTTTTCGGGAAAATAATATAATATTTTTCCCGGCGTACTTATCTCATACATACCCTCAATATCTGCTTTCCGTATACTTTCGGCCTTAATCTCCGGAAAGGCTTGTTTAAATTTTTCCATTACCTTTGTTGCATCCACATCGGTCTGTGCAAACGTTAACATTGAAAAACCCGCCAAAATAATAAATAAAAAGAACACAACAGTTATCAGTCTTCTCAGCATACCATTCCTCCTTGCAGTATAATATAAAGTATTTGACGACCTTTTTGTACTGTGTTATTCTCAAAATTGCAGGAAACAAAGCTATGAGTTTTAAGTGTTCGACTTTTCAGACACCGTCTACGCACTTAGCACTCATCTCATATTATAAAGGAGGTTCATATGTCAACAATATACGACGTTTTCGCCCGGGAAGTGCTGGACAGCAGAGGTAATCCCACAGTAGAAGTTGAAGTTGCGCTTGAAAGCGGGTCTATAGGCCGGGCAATCGTCCCTTCCGGCGCATCAACCGGCGAGAGGGAGGCTCTTGAACTGAGAGATGGGGATACAAAAAGGTATAAAGGAAAGGGTGTCCAGAAAGCAGTAGACAACGTAAACCAGACTATAGCGCCAAAGATTGAAGGATTCGATGCACTTGAACAGGCATTCCTTGATAATTTTCTTATTGAACTTGATGGAACAGAGAATAAGAGCAACCTTGGTGCCAATGCAATTCTCGGGGTCTCGATGGCAGTTGCCAGAGCAGCTTCGGAATATCTTGGATTACCCCTGTACCGGTACATAGGAGGCATCAGACCAAGAGAGATTCCAGTACCCCTCATGAATGTAACAAATGGCGGAGCCCATGCTCAGAACTCCCTTGATGTGCAGGAATTTATGATAGCACCTGTCGGTGCAGATAGCTTTAAAGAGGCACTCCGAATGGGAGTTGAAGTTTTTCATACTTTGAAGGGTGTGCTTAAAGACAAGGGATATGCCACAGGGGTAGGCGACGAAGGAGGCTTTGCGCCACAGATCGCTTCCACAAAAGAGGCCCTCGATACCCTCGTTACAGCTATCAAAAAATCAGGATACAAACCAGGAGAAGACATACTTCTGGCCTTGGATGTCGCTGCAAGCGAACTTTACAAAAAGGGCAAATATCATATAGACGGTAACGTATTAACCAGCGATAAACTGATTGATTTCTATGAATCACTCATAAATGATTACCCCATCATTTCAATAGAGGATGGGTTTGCTCAGAATGATTGGAAAGGATGGAAAAAATTTACGGATAGATGCGCATCAAAGATACAGATTGTCGGCGATGATGTATTTGTAACAAACCCTAAAATTTTCAGGGAAGGCATAATGGAAGGCATAGCCAACAGCATATTGATAAAACTAAATCAGATTGGAACAGTAACTGAAACACTTACAACAATTGAAATGGCAAAAAGGGCGGGATATACCTGCGTTATTTCACATCGGTCAGGAGAAACGGAAGATACTTTTATTGCCGATCTTGTCGTTGCAACAAATACAGGACAGATAAAAACCGGCTCTGCATCAAGAAGTGAAAGGATCGCTAAATACAATCAATTATTGAGAATAGAAGAAGAGATGGAAGGAACTGCGGTCTTCGGAGGAAAAGAGGTATTCTATAGCATAAAACCTTAGAAAATACGGTAAGCCGGGTGCCGGTATACAGGCACCCGGTAATCCATGCTGTGCCCTGAAACATACTGCCTCGTAATAATTATTGCAGTTTTCATTCTTCAAAACTGAATCTTTTCTCTTGAAACAATTTTAGCGATGAGTTCACCACATCGGGGTCATAAAGAATCCCCTTGTTTTGCACAACTTCATCCAATGCTTTGCCAATACCAAGAGCAGGTCTGTAGGGTCTGTGTGATGCCATTGATTCTATAACGTCTGCGACACCTATTATCCTCGCCTCAAGGATGATCTTATCCCCGGCAAGACCTGAAGGGTAACCGGAGCCGTTTAGTCTTTCATGATGCTGAACAACAGCAGTCGCAACAGGCCACGGGAACGCTATACCTTTCAATATGTCGTAACCGGCCTGGGAATGTTCTTTAATGAAACGAAACTCATAATCCGTAAGCTTGCTCGGTTTGCTCAGAATCTCTGCAGGGACAATGATCTTGCCTATATCATGGAGAAACCCCATAACCCGCATCCCTTCGATCTGTTCTTCAGGCAAACCCAATTCCGCTGCAATGGCACATCCGAGCCGTGATACCCTCAACTGATGACCTGCCGTATATGGATCCCTCATTTCTACGGCTGTAGACAAAGCAGCCACAGTTCCGTTCAATGCCCTATGAAGGGTTTCCTGGGTATATTTTCGCTGTTCAACTTCCATCTCGAGGGAGTATGTTTTTTCTTTTATCTTCGCTTCAAGATTGTTATTAAGCATTCTTAATTCATCTTTTGTTTTAACAAGACTCCGGTTCTCATACCGGAGATTTTCATATGTTGAAAAAAGGAAGTTCAATATATGCTGAGGATCTATTGAGGCTTTGACTATTTTATCTTTTGTCTTGATTTCAAATATTTCTTGCCCTTTGCCCCCTGTATACATTTCAGGGTTTGAGAGTATTGAATCCACCGTTGACAGCAGGAGGTTTTCGCTGTAAGGTTTTGTGAGATAATAATCGGCTCCTGCAACAAGCCCTTGAACAATATATCCTGTATCGGATAGTGATGTTAGCAATACGACGGGAATATCCTGAAGTTTAACATCATCCTTTAATGTGCGGCAGAATTTATAGCCGTTCATATTAGGCATCCAGACATCGCTGATAATAAGATCAGGCCTTAAATTCATGAGGACATAGAGTCCTTCAAGTCCATCTTTTGCTGAAGTTACAACATAACCTTCCTGTGAGAGGATTTTATTAAGGATCTCTGCCTGTGACTTGCTGTCTTCTACAATCAGGATGTTTTTCTTGTCACTCATAATTTTTCCAGTGTAGCAATTAACACGATCGAGCACACAAGGCTTATCCGGCAGCATACAGGCAACAGGTCATTCCCTGCATTCCGGACTTTTTGTGTAAACTATCATGTATTATTTAAGACAAGCTGCACAATTCCTTCCAGCGGTACTATCTTGTCTACTGCTTCAAGTTTAATTGCCTCTTTCGGCATACCGAAAACAACACAGGATGACTCATCCTGGGCAATATTGAATGCTCCTGCATCTTTCATTTCTCGCATACCTTTTGCTCCATCATCTCCCATACCGGTCATAATCACCCCTACTGCATTCTTTCCTGCATAACGGGATGCTGAACGGAAGAGCACATCTACAGATGGTCTGTGACGACATACTAACGGTCCGTCCTTTACTTCTACGAAATATCGGGCACCGCTTCTTTTTAAAAGGGTATGCTTGTTTCCCGGGGCAATGAGCGCACGTCCTCTTATAACCGTATCGTTATCCTCTGCTTCTTTGACAGACACCCTACAGAGGCCGTTAAGACGGTTTGCAAAGGCACGGGTGAAGTTCTCCGGCATGTGTTGTACAATGACCATACCGGCTGCATCTTCGGGGAGAGCTTCCAGAAAGATCTTCAATGCCTCTGTTCCTCCTGTAGACGCCCCTATGACCACAACCTTCTCCGTGGTCTGGATCATTGCCTTACTCATCTCTTTCGGGATAACCGCATCTGCCGTAAGTTTAGGCTCTACATGAATAGGTTTCGTGATGCTCTTTTTTGTACGGACCCTTGCAGCGGCTTTTACAACATCGCAAATAAGTATCTTCGATTCCTCCAGGAACTGCTTAACTCCCATTTTGGGTTTCTGGATAATCTCAACAGCACCATATTCAAGGGCTTTTAGAGCTGTTTCCGAACCACTGTCGGTCAGGCTTGAACACATTACAACCGGAATCGGGTGCTGCGACATGATCTTCTGGAGAAAGGTAATACCGTCCATCCGGGGCATCTCTACATCAAGAGTGATCACATCCGGGACCACCTCTTTCATTTTCTCTGCAGCAAGATATGGGTCTCTGGCAGCACCTATTACCTCAATCGATGGATCGGACGAAAGGATTTCCGTCATCGCCTGACGGACTACTGCCGAGTCATCAATGATAAGGACTTTGATTCTGTTCATATGTACCTCTCAATTAATTCATCATTTCCGGGTAATCCAAACCTTTTTTTGGTTTGTATACGGTCATTTCTTGGACAATGAACTTTGGACCGAGTTTATACGTTTTAGCAACACCTTGCCCGTGTGAGTATAGAAGTGCAACTTTCTACCCATTTTACCCCCCACATCGGACACTACAAGCTTAAGATTCTCACTTCTGATAATCTCCAACGCAGCTTCTATATTCTTATGTCCTATTGATGCCGTATCTTCATTCAGACGGTCAATTACATCCGCACCACCCAGGAGTTTTACCTCAATCTCATTTTTCTTGACGCCCATTGTTTCAAATTTGTTGAGCATATAAGAAATAGCACTGTCAACATAGCGAAATACGCCGTGTCCTTTTGAATAAGGACTTTTTGGCAGCATTGCATGGCAGATACCGCCTGTCTTTAGCCTTTTGTTAAATATCGTCACAGCAATACATGAACCGAGGATTGTGGAAACCACGGTTGGAATGTCTGAGATATATAGTTCTCCAGGCTTCAGGAAGACTCTCAAGCAATTCTCCTGTATATTGTTGGCGCTACCTGAGTCAAGGGTACATCCATACCGAAAAGTGTTTCAGAATGTCCCATAAAGAGATAGCCATCAGGAGATAAATACTGGCAAAATTTATTTAAAAGTTTCTCCTGCGTCGGTTTATCAAAGTATATGATAACATTCCGGCAGAAGATCACATCCATTGGTTCACGAAAGCCAAAGTCTCTGTCCATAAAGTTTAATCGTCTGAACCTGACCTGCTCACGCAGTGCCGGCACAATACGGTATATTTTTTTTGTCATATCCTTACTTTTCAGTAGGTACTTTTTTCTCATGTCATAAGGAACAGGGTTTATTCGTTCCTCATCGTAAACGGCATACTTCGCCTTATCAAGAACTCTCGTAGAAATGTCCGTCGCAAGGATAAGGAAGTTAAAACCCCTGTTAATATTTGCGAAATCACTTAACACCATAGCCAGCGTGTAAGGCTCCTCACCGCTTGAACAGCCTGCACTCCATACAAAAATATTTCTTCTGGTACCGGCAAGATGCGGGAGGACACTGCGGCTGAGATATTCAAAATGGGCAGGCTCCCGGAAAAAATCTGTCTTGTTCGTGGTAATCTGGTCTATCATGTCCGTCATTTCTTCCTGTATGCCTTCCGGGCTGAAGAGATAATCACAATAATTGGAAAAGGATGTAAGGTTCAGTTTCCTCAGTCTCTTCTGAAGCCGAGCCTCCAGCATAGTCTTTTTTGAATCAACGATATTTATACCGCACTCGTTGTAAATAAAATCCTTAAGACGTGAAAAGTCCTTGCCGGACATGATGACCGTTGAACTCTGTGAATGCTCGTTACTGATCATATTTATCTGCCTCACAGTAAAAATAACATCTTAATGTGGAATGAATAGAATAGTATCCGGAGTAATTCTGATTGGTCGAAATTAACCATCTTACATTTCATGTTCCTTATTTTCCATATTATGGTTTTCGGTTAAAAAACAACAGATATTAAGCTTTATTTTTATACGGTATTTATTTGGAAAACATTTACTTTTTTCTACTGATTTCCTGCCAACTCCAAATCCTCGCCTGCCCCTATTTCCTCTACGACAGTGATTTCCTCAGAGGATTATGTCATCTTTGATTTTATTTTTTCTGGAGCTTCATTTTCAGGACAACGCACGTTTCATCGGTTAATTCACATTTATTAGGGCATGGTTCGATATGTATTGTAACATCTATATTCTGTATCTTTTTAATCATCTTCGTTTCTATTGCTTCAGCCAGATTGTGTGCTTCTTCAATTAGCGCCTTCCTGCATATCAATAAATGGAAATCCAGATATTTTTTGTTGCCTGCCAGACGGCTTCTCAGTTTGTGGTGCCCGGCATAGGGGAAGGGCATAGCATTAATAATGTCTCGAATTTCTATTTCTATCTTTTCAGGAATGCTGGTGTCCATAAGTCCTGAGAGCCCGTCCCTGAATATCTTTATCGCGGAAAAGATAATAATTAAGCCGATTATGACCGCAAACAACAAGTCAAAATACGTTTTGCCCGTGTAATAGGCAAGAACAATCGCAACAATAGCAGCAGAGTTGGAATAGAAGTCACTCGTATAATGGAGGGCATCAGCCATGAGCGCATGCGAGCCGGTTTTCTTTCCGACCACTTTCAGAACAGTTGAAATGGCAATAGTAAAAACAAGGGAAAAAACCATGACCCCGATATCGAATTTTGAATAGGTAATTGCTTCTTTATCGATGAATTTTTCAATAGCTGTATAGATTATTGCAGCCCCGCTAAAGACAATAACAAGAGATTGAATTATTGCAGCCAGATCTTCTGCTTTTCCATGACCGTACTGATGTTCATGATCTGCCGGTTTTGCAGCCTTCTTTATGGCAAAAAAGTTCATGCCGGACATGAACACGTCCAGCAAACTGTCAAGGCCTGAGGACATCACTGCCATAGACCCTGAGATCAACCCTACGGAAAACTTACCTGTTGCAAGGATTGCTGCAGACACGATCGCGAATAAAGAGGCTTTTTGTTTTATATCCATTGAAATATTATTTAATGCTTATTGAGTTTAAATATTCAAGAATAATAATTGTCTCCTATATACAAAAATATATGTCTTGTCTGCGCCAGGGCTAATACCAATTCGGATTCATGCATAGAACGAGGCGACGACGACGAGCCGACGCAGGCGTACTACCAGCACGTCGAGGAGTGCGAGGAGGAGGCAACAAAGTTATATGATTGAAGGCGAATTGGTATAAAACCTTCCCTGCAATCCATAAGATTCAGCCGCATAATCCATAATTTAGTTTAAAGGAATATCCCCAAAATACAAGAAAACGGTAATGGGCCCGTTCGATAAAGTGGAAAAAACGTGCTATTTCTGCTAAGCTATGGCGGTTTTAATCTTACGGGAGTTTTACCTTGGGATACCATGGACAATCTTGATGTTATAGTAATTGGTGCAGGTCATGCAGGCTGTGAGGCTGCGCTTGCTGCTGCACGTATAGGCGTAAAAACCCTTCTTCTGACAACCAATCTGGATCATATAGCATTCATGTCATGCAACCCTGCTGTAGGAGGGCTTGGCAAGGGGCATCTTGTAAAAGAACTGGATGCACTGGATGGCGAAATGGGTAAGAATATCGATGCCACAGGTATTCAGTTCCGCATCCTTAATATGAAAAAAGGACCTGCTGTTCGCGCTACCCGCATCCAGGCAGACAAAATGAAATATGCTCTGAGAATGAAGAAAGTACTGGAGGATCAGAAAAATCTCTCCTTACGGCAGGGCATAGTAGAAAAACTTCTGATTAACAACAACACGGTTATCGGCGTCGAAACACAGTGGGGAGAAAAGTTCTTTGGAAAATGTGTTATTATAACAACAGGAACATTTTTAAGAGGGCTTATTCATGTGGGTCTGGAACATTTCGAGGGAGGAAGGATGGGGGATGCACCCTCTGTCGGCCTCTCCCTGTGTCTCAAAGAACTCGGTTTTGATATAGGTCGTCTCAAAACAGGGACATGCCCCCGGCTTGACGGAAGGACAATAGACTTTTCAAAGCTTGAGCCACAGCACAGCGATGACCCGCCACAACCTTTTTCTTTCCTGACAGGGACAGTCCATAATAAACTTGTTCCTTGCTGGCTTACATATACAAACAAAAAAACCCATGATGCAATCAGGTCGGGATTCGACAGATCACCCCTCTATACAGGGAAAATAAAAGGTACCGGAGTCAGGTACTGCCCGTCTATTGAAGACAAAATAGTACGATTTCAGGATAAAGAACGACACCGTATATTTATCGAACCTGAGGGTCTCGACACTATAGAATATTACCCGAACGGGCTTTCCACGAGCCTTCCCCTTGATATACAGTTAAAGATGCTCAGAAGTATCAACGGTCTCGAACATGTGGAGATTACACGACCGGGTTATGCGATAGAATATGACTTTGTATATCCCACACAACTATATGCCACCCTTGAAACTAAACTGATAAGCAATCTTTTCCACGCAGGACAGATAAACGGGACAACAGGCTATGAAGAAGCAGCAGCTCAGGGCATGATGGCAGGCATTAACGCTGCATTAAAGGTTATAGATAAGGGGATATTCTGCCTTGGCAGGGATGAGGCATACATTGGCGTTATGATAGATGACCTGGTTACAAAAGGGGTTGACGAACCATACAGGATGTTTACATCAAGGGCTGAATACCGGCTCCTGCTTCGGGAAGACAATGCAGACCTGAGACTCACGGAAAAAGGTTATGTCGCCGGTATTGTGAGCAAAGAACGTTACGAGAAGGTAGTGGAAAAAAAGAAGAAGATCGCCAGGACGCATGAGATGTTGCAGTCGATAAGACTTAAGCCTAATGCTGAAACGATTGAAATGTTAAAAAACAACGGTTTTGAAGGCATAAAAAACCCTGTCACGCTTGAAGAACTTCTCAAAAAACCGGAAGTGACCATGGACAGCATAAAACGGATAGAACCAAGCTTCAACGACCTGGAAGAAAATATTGCATATCAGGTGGAGTTAGATATAAAATACCGGGGCTACACTGAAAGACAACTTGAGATGATAGAGAAGACAAAAAGACTTGAAAATATGAAAATTCCCTCTGAAACCCCATACATTGACATTTCCGGCTTGTCGCTGGAGGTAGTGGAAAGATTATCAAAGATCAGGCCTTTTACCATAGGTCAGGCATCCAGAATTCCGGGTATTACACCGGCAGCCATAACAGCATTGATGATACATTTGAAAAAAACAGGAACACTGTAAATAAAATGTTGAATGTTGAATTTTGAATGTTGAATTGAAGAGTCAAAAAGCCGACAGCCTGGCTGGTGGAGGGGCGACAATTTACCCGAGGGACGAAGGACGTTCAGTCGCTATACTCCTTCGGACGTAGGACGTAAATGCATTTACTTGCGTCCCAGCGCAAGCGGACGTCCAAGCGAACATAAGTGAGCGGACATCCTTCGTGCATACGGAAAGGCGGAGGGGGCGACGTGAGCCCCAGTAATTGAGGACATAGTGGAAGATAACAACAGCATTATTAAAATCTGGTTAGCCGATTTCGGAGTTGATACTTCGGGTATCGGTGATATGTCACTATATGAAAAAGAACTGGTAGGCCTGGAAGATTCAATAAAACAGAGGTTACCATTCGCCGTCTCTTTTGGTCTTGTATTGTCAAAAGGTATTCTGGATACTGTAATGGACGGGCCCAACCCCCTCTATCTTCATCATTACAGGCAGTTGAACTACAGGCTCGACATGATAGCATATCTGCTCTCAAAGGAAATTGAAAAAAAAGGCTACAGAGCTTTACCCTTCGGCGCCTCCCAGGTTATAGACTGGCGTAACCAGAAAGGGCATATTTCCCATAAACATATAGGGGTTTTATCAGGTATAGGATGGATAGGCAGAAACAATCTCCTGGTACACCCTGTTTTGGGAGCCAGAGTCAGATACAATGCAGTCCTTACAGATATGCCGCTTATACCGGACAAACCGTTTGACGGAGATTGCGGGGCTTGCATGGCATGTATCGACAAATGTCCGGCCGGATCGATAAAAGATACTCAATCCTTATTTGACCATAAAGGATGTTACGACATGATTACCCAATTCAAAAATAAAAGGAACCTCGGCCATCATATCTGCGGCATATGCATAGAAGCTTGCAAGGGAGGCGAATGAAAGCAGCAAAGGCATTCATTGCCCTTGAGGACGGAGCTATATTTGAGGGGAAAAGCTGCGGGATAGAGGGTGAAAGGGAAGGGGAAATAGTTTTTAACACCAGCATGACCGGCTATCAGGAAATTATGACAGACCCCTCATATAAAGGACAGATTGTTACAATGACTTACCCCCTCATCGGCAACTACGGCGTAAACGAAGACGATATTGAATCAGTCAATCCGAAGGTAGAAGGATTCATTGTCAGAGAATTAAGCAAGATTGCAAGCAACTACAGGTCTCAGGACGATATTGTCAATTACCTTCACAGGCATAACATATTAGCCATAGAAGAGGTTGATACACGAGCCCTTACGAGGCATATAAGGGTTCAGGGCGCAATGAAAGGCATCATCTCCACGATAGATTCGGATCCCGAAAGTCTTGTAAAGAAAGCAAAGGCATCGAAGGGCATTATCGGCAGAGACCTTGTTAAGGAAGTAACCTGCACGGAACCCTATATTTGGAGCAACAGAGAAGAAGATCGGGGTTCGCAGTCCAGGATTAACCGTCCGGACTATTCACCATTCACTATTCACCATTCACTATTAAAGGTTATTGTCATGGATTTCGGGGTGAAGATGAACATTCTTAGAATGCTCAATAAGTCCGGCTGCCATGTAACGGTTGTTCCTGCAAGTACATCTGCAGAAAATATATTTGCAATGCAAGCCGATGGAGTGCTCCTTTCTAACGGTCCCGGCGACCCTGAAGGCGTGCCTTATGCCATAGAAGAAATAAAGAAACTTATCGGCAAAATCCCTGTCTTCGGTATCTGTCTCGGTCAACAATTACTTGGCCTCGCATATGGAGGAAGAACATATAAACTCAAGTTCGGCCACCGCGGGGCAAATCAGCCCATAAAAGACCTGGCAACGGGAAAGGTCTATATAGTTTCAGAAAATCATGGCTTTGCCGTAGACATTGATTCAATAAAAACAGAATCAGTAAAGGCAACACATATCAACCTGAACGATAATACAATTGAAGGACTGGAACATGAGACTTACCCTGTTTTCTCTGTCCAGTACCACCCTGAAGCATCACCGGGACCACATGATGCATACGGACTGTTTGCAAAATTCACCGATATGATGAAGGAGTTCAGGAAGAAAAAAATATGAACCAGTTCGTGGTTCATAGCTCATAGTTCATGGCAAAGAAAATTCGCATAAATCAGCCAGGAGCAATGAGCTAAATGCCGAAAAAGGATCAATATGCCGAAACGAACAGACATAAATAGCATACTTATCATAGGCTCCGGCCCGATTGTGATCGGCCAGGCCTGTGAATTCGATTATTCAGGAAGTCAGGCATGCAAGGCGCTGAGAGAGGAAGGCTTCAGGGTAATCCTTGTTAACAGCAACCCTGCAACGATCATGACAGACCCTGATATGGCAGACCGGGTTTATATTGAGCCCCTTACACCCGAAATACTTGAAGAGATCATTAAAGTTGAAAGGCCCGATACGATCCTTCCCACTATCGGCGGTCAGACAGCCCTTAACCTTGCCACAATCATTTCAGAGAGGGGCATCCTCGATAAATATAATGTAGAGCTGATAGGCGCTGATTACAAAGCGATTAGAAAGGCTGAGGACAGGGAAGAGTTCAAGGCTGCTATGGAAAATATCGGTCTCGAAGTGCCCAGAAGCGGCCTTGCCCACAATATGGATGATGCAAAGTGGGTGGCTAAAGAAATAGGCTTTCCGCTCATCATAAGGCCAAGTTATACCCTCGGAGGCACAGGTGCGGCGGTTGCATACAATATAGAAGAATTTAAAGTCCTCGCCTTAAGAGGCCTTGAGAGCAGCATGACCACAGAAATCCTCATCGAGGAATCCGTCATAGGCTGGAAGGAATATGAACTTGAGGTTATGAGGGACAAAAAAGACAACGTTGTCATTATTTGTTCCATTGAGAACTTTGACGCCATGGGCGTGCACACAGGCGACAGCGTCACTGTGGCGCCGGCACAGACCCTGACAGATAAAGAATACCAGGCCATGAGGGACGCCGCTATCAAGATCATAAGGGAAATAGGCGTTGAAACGGGAGGTTCCAATATCCAGTTTGCCGTACATCCGGATACAGGCAGGATGACAATCATTGAGATGAATCCCAGGGTTTCCCGGAGCTCAGCCCTTGCGTCAAAGGCTACAGGATTCCCTATTGCAAAGATCGCTGCAAAGCTTGCAGTAGGATACACCCTGGACGAAATCCCCAATGATATAACAAAAAAGACCCCGGCATCGTTCGAGCCGACCATAGACTATTGTGTTGTCAAGGTTCCAAGGTTTACCTTTGAAAAGTTTAAAGGGGCGGATGAGACTCTGACCGTGCAGATGAAATCCGTAGGGGAGGCAATGGCCATTGGAAGAACCTTTAAGGAGGCGCTGCAAAAGGGCTTCAGGTCGCTTGAAGTTGGTGTTTACGGAATCATGGACGAGAGACTTCCGGGTATACATGACCCGCTGTTTATAAAACAAAAACTGATTACCCCGAACAAAGACAGGGTATTCTATATTCGCCACGCATTAAAGGCAGGCATCGATATTAACGAAATTTATGAGCTCACAGGCATAGACAGGTGGTTTCTGAAGAATATTGAAGAGATTGTGCAGTTTGAAGCAGAAATAGCCGGGCAGGATGATTTATCTGAAGAACTTATGCTCAGGGCAAAAAGATTTGGATTTTCCGACAGGCAGATAGGCACTCTTATCGGCAAAAACGAAGAAGAGATACGTGCAGCAAGAATCAGTATGGGCATTAAAAGCGTTTTTAAGCTTGTTGACACATGCGCCGCCGAATTTGAGGCATA
This sequence comes from Pseudomonadota bacterium, assembly GCA_026388275.1. NCBI lineage: Bacteria > Pseudomonadati > Pseudomonadota > Pseudomonadota bacterium. The sequence goes on along the minus strand of JAPLKB010000052.1, from coordinate 43,506 downwards.
TACCCCTTATTACTATTCCACCTATGAAAAAGAAGACGAATCAAGGATCTCTGACAAAAAAAAGATCATGATCCTGGGCGGCGGGCCAAACAGAATCGGCCAGGGTATAGAATTCGATTACTGCTGCGTCCATGCCGCTTTTGCGCTGAAAGCACTCGGTTATGAAACTATCATGGTAAACAGCAACCCTGAGACTGTAAGCACAGATTATGACACATCAGACAAATTGTATTTTGAGCCTCTTACCTTTGAAAATGTGCTTGATATTGCAGAACGTGAAAAACCGGATGGCGTAGTCGTTCAGTTCGGCGGACAGACGCCGCTCAACCTTGCAGTGGCCTTGCAGAAATCAGGCGTACCCATAATAGGAACAACACCGGAAAGTATAGACATGGCAGAAGACAGGGACAAGTTCAAGACTTTGCTTAAAGAACTGGACCTCACCCAGCCCGAAAACGGCATAGCCATATCATTTGAAGAAGCAAAAGAAGTAGCAAACACGATAGGATATCCTGTTGTGGTGCGGCCGTCCTATGTGCTTGGCGGCAGGGCCATGGAAATCGTTTATACAGACGGCGACCTTATGAACTTCATGGAAAAGGCAGCCGAAGCGTCACCGGATAAACCGATCCTGATAGACAAGTTTCTTGAAGATGCCATAGAAATAGACGTAGATGCCGTTGCCGACGGCGAAACCTGCGTAGTTGCAGGCATCATGGAACATATCGAAGAAGCCGGCATCCATTCGGGAGACAGCGCCTGTGCATTGCCGCCCTACTCTCTCGATGACAAGGTGATCGACAAAATAAAGACATACACATATATGCTTGCTAAGAAACTCAACGTTATAGGCCTCATGAATATCCAGTACGCCGTAAGAAATGATGTGATTTATGTACTTGAGGTAAATCCCCGTGCAAGCAGAACCATTCCATTTGTCAGCAAAGCCACCGGCATCCAGTGGGCCAAGGTAGCTGTCAAACTGATGGTAGGGCTAAAATTGAAAGACCTTGGAATTGATAAAGAGGTTGAGATAACGCATGTAGCCGTGAAAGAATCAGTCTTCCCTTTCAATAAGTTTTACGGGGTTGATACGATCCTCGGGCCTGAAATGAAGTCTACCGGTGAGGTCATGGGAATAGACATGAATTTCGGCGCTGCCTTTCTCAAGGCACAACTCGGCGCAGGCCAGGACCTCCCTGCTTCCGGAAACGTGCTCCTGAGTGTAAAAAACAAGGATAAGAGGAATGTAGTATTCATCGCAAAGAAGCTGTCCGACCTGGGTTTTAAGATATTTACCACAAAAGGAACCGGAAAAGTCCTCGCAAACAACGGGATCGATGTAGCTTTCGTCAATAAGGTATCTGAAGGTAGACCACATATCGTTGACATGATCAAGAATGGTGAGCTTCAATTTATCATTAATACACCAAGCGGCAGAAATCCGATGCAGGATGAAGTAAGTATACGGGCAAACGCAGTCCAGTACAAAATCCCATACACAACAACCCTTTCCGGTGCACAGGCCATGGTTAATGCCATAGAACACATTAAAAAAGGCGGACTTCAGGTCAAAGCACTGCAAGATTATTTCAAATAAATTTATTTGTAACACATTATCGGTTGCATATTTTAAAACATTTGCTATAATTATAAATCATGGGAAAAGCTGATAAGCTCCTGAAAAGGTTAATTTCTAAACCAAAAGATTTCACTTACGATGAGTTGAAACGATTGTTATCGGTATATGGATATAAGGAGGCCAAAACAGGTAAGACATCAGGATCGAGGATTGCATTTATAGATCATGCAACACAGCATATTATCAGGCTACATAAACCACATCCTCATCCTGAGCTTAAGCAGTACCAGATTGATGCTATTCTTGAAGAATTGAAAAGACAGGGGATACTACAATGAAAGATATTATGATGCACAAAGATTTTATCGGAACAGTCCATTATAATGCTGATGACGAGATATTCCATGGCAGGATTGAAGGCGTCAATGACCTCATTGCCTTTGAAGGTAACAGCGTAAAGGAATTGAAAGAGGCTTTTATTGAGGCTGTTGAAGACTATATCCTTCTATGCAAGGAAACTGGAAAAGAACCGTTAAAATCATGTAAGGGCAGCTTTAACGTCCGCATACCGCCGGAATTGCATATCAACGCTCTTATCCAGGCCACGACAGCAGGAATATCACTGAACCATTTTATCAAAAAAGCAATCGAACGGGAATTGGCAGACATAAGTCAGAACAAACACCGTGAGCATTAAAGAGCTGTTTCGATTCACCTGCCCTTTTCTCCCTGCTCACACCTGTGGCGGTCTTTTCTTGCCGTATGGGGTTATAAAACTCTGTTGCTGTACAAAATTACAGAAAACCTGTAGTTCATAGAGATATGTTTCAACGTCTTCCCGTATATAGGTTCCAATACCCTTTTCAAAGACTGTTTTTATTGATGCAATACTTTTAACCTGTTTCTTTACAGGTATGGGTTTTGTTTTAGTCGGTTCAGGTTTGACTTTTTTGTATGCAGTGAGCATTCTTTCCAAGGTAATGTAAGTAACCGGCGTCTTCAAAATGTCGGTAAATATCGTCATAAGATCCGGGCAATCAAGGTTGGCGGCAAAGAGATACCCCTGGGAAACAGGCAGGTTTCCTGACCTGATTTCGGCCTGAATTTCAGGAGAAAGTTTTAAAAGTGATAGTCCGTTGAACAGCGTCTTTGTTGACTTTCCGGAGATTTCAAGAATTGCCGCAAACGTTGCGGCAATTTCGGCAGATACTCCGTCAGGTCTTCTATCATAGCTTACTAATTCGTTCATCACCCCGTTCACATCGAATCCCTTATCGGGATGTTTTGCCTGAATATATGTAAGTATCCCTTTTGCCTGATCGATGGGATTCAGGTCTTCCCGCTGAAGGTTCTCCGTCAACTGATAAGCCAGTATCTCATCCTTCTGGGTGATCGTATTGACGATACGAGCAGGGATGGATTCCAGATCAAGCTTTTGGGCTGCAAGATAACGGCGTTCCCCGCATAGCAGCAGGTATTTGCCGTCTTTTGGTGTTACAAGGACAGGTTCTAATACACCCCGGTCTTTAATCGATTCCATGAGTGCCTTGAAGGAATCACTCTCCGTATCGATCCCTGAACGAACCTGTTCTTCCACTATAATGCTTTCCAGAGACAGGTACATAAATTCCGTACTTTCAACTGTTTTCTTAGTTGCCATATAGTTCCCCCTTTTTGAAATTCAGTGAACGGTTTCATCCCGCTTAATGCGGGACATAGTGAATAGCAACACACACACCCTTTGCTGGGGTTATTTATCAAGGAGTAACTTTACAGAAAAGGTTGAGATACCAAGAAGTCATAACCCGTTTAGCGCCCTTACCACTGTTCACTATATACTATGTCCCGCATAAAGCGGGATTAAACCGCACACTATTCACTGCCTTTAATCCCCCGTGATGCCGTTCCTTATTGGAATTAGCGTCATGCTTTTTGCAGGATTCTCAAAAAGCTGGTTGCATTAACAATCTGTATACCGCTATAATGTTTCAGATCAAGCAGATGTTTATCGCCGGAAACTATGTAGTCTGCTTCCCCTTCAACGGCACAGTTGATAAATTTATCATCTTCCGGATCTTTCTTGATTTTCATAATTTCGTACGAATCTTCTGTTAAAATTGTACCCTCATAAAGAAAAGAAGCGATGTCATCTATGATAGCTTCATTGAGGCCATATTTCGTGTATATGCTATTCCTATGGAGAACTTCAAGGATTTCCCGATTTATCAAAATCGAGGTCACAACTTTGAATGTTTCTTCCTTTGATAGTTCAAGAAGTTTTCTTGTTGAGCCCTTTGGTGATACGATACCACTGACAATAATATTGGTGTCTAAAACAGCCTTAATTCTATGCATTTTTTCTTACATCGGAAATGGCCTGTTCGACATCGGTTAGCACTTCCTTTGCTGTGAACCTTTTATTTTTATTGCCGAGCTGTTGAAGTGCTCTTCCAAAACGCTCCTGCCAGGAAGGGACCTTTTCCTTGTCCAGCTTTCTCCTGAGAAACATTTTTTCATCCAATTCAAGCTGATCCACAACAGCAAGAAGTTCCTGAAAAGAAATGTCGAGTTTTAGAGTTCTCGTAGCCATAAAAACCTCCTTACTTCCTGGGGTTACAAGTATAAATGATATAGAGTTTATACTTTCCCTTGCATAATTTCAAACAAATTGAATGCCCTCGGATCCATTCCCGGAAACTTGCTTCGTATAAGAGGCCGTCACTATTTTACCTTTGATACCCATGGACTTGCCTCGTGGTAATTCATTGTTTCAGTTTATGTTTTTCAGATTCCTTGACTTTCATCGTTCTGAGCTATCCCCTTTTATGTTTCTTCCCAGCCTTACCTTTTCACTCACCTGCATCTGCTGAGTTATTTATATCCTTATGGCTGTCCATCGCCCATTCGAATGCAAAAAACAAGACCTTACCCCATATCCCCTTCATCTGTTGCCAGTATTCACGGGCGTGGTCGAGTGAGCGCGCAGGATCGCTCATGTCCCGTAACCGTTCGTATCCCACCTTTGCCAACCATAGTTTTATCGGTTCTGCTTTGGGACTTGGAACAGACTGAATAAGCCGTAACAATGTTTCCGGATCAGCAGCATCGGTCAGGTATTTTTTTCCGTCTGCAGATTCCATTTTCAGTTGGTTACATTTTGTAACCGACTCACTGCCTTCTTTTTTTAAACGGTTTTTTAAAACTTTCCAGTAGTTTCGAGCCGCCTGATAATCAGATTGCTGTATTAGAACCTGCAAAATATCAACCACTGAGAAATACCATGTTTCGGTATTCTCATCATAGTGGCGGCGGATTTGTTTTCCTTCAAAAACAGCTAATGATTTCTCTGTCATTGCTATTCATCTCCTTTTTTATCTACCGTTGATCGACCCCCTCGATGATGCGTATTGCCCCGCGGGTCAATACCTCGGAGTTTCCTCTGAGAAAGTTAGCGCGGTCTTGTCCTGCCATTGCCGCGGGGTACTTCACTTCCGGGATGTCCTGCATCTTTTTCATGGTGATGCTGACCGGATGGGAATGAGGTAAGCGTTTTCAAACATTGCCTTTGCCTCTACTGTCTTTGTGAGATTATTAGGAATTTCGGAAGTTATGGTATATTTCGGTTTAAACATCTCTCCCCTCCACAATCGCGATGCTAATCACCTTTCCTGTCCCGTGTCAAGGCGCGACCCCTTTCTCTTTTTCCTCGAGATGATGGATTCATACATTTATATCCTCTTTGCAGAATTGAAAACATTTTTTGTTAGGAACTACCTCTATCAAATAGGGATTTGTGATATTTGCCTTGCCTGTACCTTTTTTAATTGCCGTTATGAAACCGTCCAAATTAATCCGCTTTAGGTTCTCCTTATCATACCCAAAACCGAGGAAATAGATATTTTCAAAATCTGTACCTGCTGGCCACTGTATCGGCTTTCCGCTGTAATCCATAAGGTTGCAGTTTGTATATGCAGTTTTCATCTTGTCTGTCTCATTATTTTTGAGCTCGAAGGGAGTCTCAGTGAATGTTCCTAACGATCCGTAAACATGGCATACTTTTGATCTTATGAACTGCTGTCCTCGACTATCTGACTCGCCGGGATAATATTTCTTAATATACTCCGAGGCAAAATATTCAAAAACACGATCATAATTGAAGGTTACAACATTTAGTTTTTCCAGAACCTCGTCGAACGGATACTTGCTCAGCTTTTTAAATAGTTCTTCAATCCAGTTTTCCTTTTGAATCGGCATATTTTTTTCGAATAAAGCTAGTTCCAATCCTTTAATCAAATATGCTATAGCAAATCGAGCCACATTTCTTGCATTATTATCCAATTTACCATTTTGGATTTTTTCGTAGATAAAGTGATCTATTGTTGGCCCAGAAATGTTCAAAGATCTTAAATATTCATGTTCATAGTGTAGTACTACTTCCCAAAGTTTACTTCTTAAAACATGAACAGAACTCATTATATTATATGTAAAAACCTTATTGATTTCATTCATCAGGGCAGACAGGTAAGGACCTTTATCTGTCTCAGGTGGGCAAATCCAATCTGTTGTCAGGTGGTAATTGATTTCTTTAATTAATTCGTATCCTGTAGGGAAGGGTTCATGTATATCCTTACTGGCTCCAGCACCCAAAACTATAAGAGTTTTTTTCATTTTCATTGTCTGTTCCTCGTCTTAGGAAAATTTAAAGTAGATTATCTTCTTGGCGGACATATCAATCATCCTTTTCAGAATACTTTTGAATGATGGTTCTTAAATCCTCTCGATGGGTTTCGACAAATCTGATGGATGTGCTTAGCTCACCAAGTTGAAGCGGGATTTCGAGCTCTTCTGAATTAAGCAACAATTCTTTCAGAAGCTCCTTTTGTAGCTTTTCGCTCGTGATGAATTCTTTGTACATGGCTGCACACACTGGGCAAAGGGCAAGAAACTGGGCTTCGTGTTCTTTAGTGAAATAATCTCTAGAAAGTGCTTCAATAGCTTCAAAATAATATTCACCATTGTGCTTTTTGAAGGGCATCTCTTTCTGGCATATTTGACAAAACATCTCGTCTGTGTCGTCGTTTCTGTACTGCTCGTTAAGCCACTTACGTGTATATGAAGTTGCCTCGGTAACCCGAACTGATCTTGTTCGTAGCTTGTATTCCTTCTCAGGGGCTTCGGTAAGCTCTTCGACAAGTGCTTCGCGTCGCCGCTCCGGGTTAGATACCGGCCTTGTAGGGAATATCGACTTGTTATTCCGTGCCACAATCGCATCTTTCCATCTTTGGAATTCCTCTGGATGTTGCCTCATAAGCTCAATATCATCAGCTTTAACACCGGCCTCTTCCGCGAGGATAGCAACAACATCCTCTTTCATCCCTAACAGATTTGCCAGTTTCTCGTCACGATTGAATGAATCTGGAAGGTCAACTAAACGCAGTTCGCTTGGTAAATGAGGAACATCATCGCCATCTTTTGGCAACCACGCATTGTTGTAAAGTTGTTTTTTCCAGGTAGCATCAAATATGACGGATCGTTCTTGATAATAAAACCATTTGTATTCACCTTCATAGAATCGGTAATGAGAACTTTTTTTGAGATGCTGCAAGAGGAAATTCCACAAAATTAGTGAATATATATCAAACTGATTCTTCCCTTCCGAAAATCTCAACAAGAAATTTTCTATCCCATCGAGTGTGTAATCGGTTGTTTCGATGTCCCTTGTATGTCCTTGGTTGCCCATTAGCCTTATTTTTTCGTCCCAAGGCAGGGCAATCCTAATTTTCATAAAGCGTGGCTTGTTCTCGACTCCAATCTCACACCACTCCTCTCCACCCTCGATTTCGTCTAAGAACCACACATCAGGATTTCCGAGGAAATAGTCCAAAAGCTCTTGCGTTGGAAAATATATATCCACCGGTTTTTTGAATGATACTTTACCATTCTGATCGACAGCTTTTAAAAACGGCGTCCGACTTGCGGCCTGTGTCACTTTCCTTTTTCCAGCTTCTGAGTCTGCCTTCAACGCGCGCAGGATCTTTTGAATGTCGGACACATGTTCGCTTGATGAAATAGACGACATATCTGGTCCCGTGTATTTGGGTAGAACCTGTCTCACGATGTCATCAAAAACATCAGGCTCCTTTAATTTTAGTCGCTCAAGGAAATCCTTTACTTTTCCATGGTTGGCAATTGTCCGCTTTACAATAGGGAAATCAGTCTCTTCCGGAGGAGGCAAGAAAGCATTTAGTGTTACACCATCGGACCGAAAAGGCACAACTTGACTGTTGTCTTGGAGCCGCAAGATAGGCTTGGATCGGAGAAGCCCTGCCGCATCCCCAGCCCAGCGGGAAGGACGCCAGAGACCCTCTTGACCGGAAAGATATTCATAGAAGTCTACAAACCAATTGTCACCCTGATTCGCCAGGAACGATTGGGTAATCTTCCTTGCAAAACTGTCTGGAGTGACCTCCTCGATATGAAGCTCGTTCAGCAGGTAAGTGCGGAGGTCGGGTGTACGGTCCTGCGTTATTTCCCCTACCAACCATTTGATCATATTCTTTGACTGGAACAGTTGGTAAAGTTGGTCCTGATTCAAAAGCTTCCTCAGATCAGCACCGCGAGATAGCTTTGCGTTTTGCGCGGATACAAAGGTTCCATCATCTGCTGGGAGTAAGTCTTCGTTAATGAGCGCGTTCCGAACAGCATCGACAATCGGATAAAACATGCTATCTTTTGGGAAATCATTTATCCTTACAGGCAACGCTTCTAAAAGAGAGACAGATATTAGCCCTAAATCCTTTAGTTTTGGTAATGCATCAGTAAGTAAATGAGCTGTCTCTTGCACAAGAGTTTTATTCCAATCATCCTCTTTGGGAATATTGTCACGCGAGGGAGTTGTTCTGTACGGGCCCTGAATAAGGAAACTGAATCTGGTCGGCTTCTCGGTCGGGAAATAGACCACCAGCGGTACATCTTTCATCCCTGAAATAATTTCTGCTTCATTTTTAGTACTGGTTTTAAGCTGGAAACCGATCTCAACCAGAACCTGATAGCTGCCATCAGGGACCGGTACTGGCCGTTCGAAGACAAGCCAGTCCTCATCCTCATCCAAACCGTTATTTTGACCGATAACGGTAACCTGCCTCGCAGGGCCCCTAACTACTTCCTCACGCAAATAAACACCATCTGTCAGGTCCGGCAATTTATATTCAATTTCGTTGATTTTTCGGAGAAACAGGAGAGTTCTGGCGCTTAAGTTGCGTAGACGCGCGCTGATCTCGCGGCATGCTGTTTCCGGATCGATGCCAACTGCATCAAAGGCGAAAACAAAGAGGGTAGTCCATGAATCTCCAGTTCTTCTTGGTTCTACAGGATAAGGACGAACGTAACTCTCGATTCTAAAGCTTTCAGCCCCCGAGTGAACTTCCGGCTTGGACGTATAGGCGTAAACAGATTTGAAACCGATTCCAAATTTCCCGATTTGTGTTAGGTCATCCGCCTTCGTGCCCTCACCGACACCGCACACGCCTCTGACGTCGAGCTCATTGAAGGGACGACCATCGTGAGTCACTTCCAGTCTATCATTAAAAAGTCTAAACAGGATTCGGGAAGCTCCGGCATCCTCAGCGTTCTGCAAGAGTTCAAAGACAAAGTGAGTCCTGTCAGTATAGAGCCTGCCAAGAAAGGACAGATGGCGAGTCCCCTGGCCGTATTCCAAGATGTTATCTTCTCTGATTTTGTCATAGGCACTCGGCATTTATAGACCTCCCTCATATTTACAAATTCTTATAACCCCATGCACCACTGGCTGGGCGGTTATATCTGCTCGTTCCATAGCTATATCAATCTCCTGGCTTCTCCGGGCATAGTCCGCCTCGGCTGTGACTATCTGCGACTGCCGCATCCGTTGTATATTTTCATTACTTACTGTGTCCAACTGTTCTATGAGAAGTGCAATTCTTGCTTTATGGCTGGAAGAAAGACTTTCGCGCCGAAATCGGGCTATTTCCTGAGTCTGTCTAATGTGTTCATCTCTGGCAGCAGACCATTGATGATAATGTCGGTTGTCGAGTTTTGTCCAGATTGAAACATCGGCAATAGCTTCATTATTGATTTTATCATCTTCAGCTCTTTCAAGAAGTTCAGGCAATAACCGGGCAAGTTCGTCCGATTCAGCAATAACCTGGAGGTGCAGGTCATCCCGGATACCACGGATATGCCACTGGTAAACTGCAAAGGGGTAAATACCCGGACTAATTGCAGGCTCAATCACTTTCAACGTTGTGAACATTTTCTCTTCTATTTTCATGGCAAGCACAGCCTGTCTTGCCAGAGGGTGGAGAGGCATAATAAAAGCGGCCTTCGAATGACCTGATGCTGCAGCAGCATCAAAGGTCACTTCAAGGTAAGGGCTGTCACCTTTCAGCCATGTTTCCCAGGATCGGTAAAATGCAGGGGTCGGTTTTGGCAGTCTCTGAAAGTCTTTCAATAATCTGTCACGGTCTTCCCGGGAAAGACGAAGGTTCTTAAGAACCTTTTCTCCAAGAATGAAGTCTTTACCAGTTCCAAGGGTCTCCTGCAAATAGGAGAGTACAAGATCATGTATAGAATCCTGGGAAAGCCAGAAACTTGTTGCATCGGAAATCTCCTTTTTCAACTGATCTTCAGGCAACCTTATACCGAAAAGCTCAATCTGTTCCTGTTCCAATTCTTCCTGCTCCTGTATTAATCTGATTTTGTTGTCGGCAAGCTGTTGGAACTTATTTTTACGGTCTTCCTCAGTAAGCAAAAAATTTTGAGCTATATTATTTATTTCATGGGCTATTTCACCAAGTATCTCCTCGCAACTGCCAAGGGCATTGTTAAATACACCAATACGAAGCAAACAGCGTTCGTAAATATCTGCATCTATGGTGCCAGGCGTTACAAGGTTGAATATTACCACGCTTTCGCTGCACTGGCCTCTTCGGTCTATTCTCCCGATTCTCTGCTCCACCCGCATCGGGTTCCAAGGCAGATCATAGTTGACGATGCAGTCGCAGAACTGGTAATCCAGACCCTCGCACCCGACCTCTGAAAAAAGAAGCACATCAAAGGCATCATTGTCTTCCAGAGAACGCTCAAAACGTTCACGCATATCAACACGATCAGAATCCGGCGTTCCTCCATGAATCAAACCAACACGGAATCCTTCATTTAGCAATGCAGTATGGAGATAATTGAGCGTATGCCGAAAGCAACTGAAAACCATTACTTTGTTGTTTGCCGTCCGTTGTTTGCCGTCGAGGATGTTTTTGAGAGCTTGTAGCTTAGGATCAATCGGTTCAAGATTCTTCGCAAGATCCAGTATTGTAAAAATTTCAGTTTTAATTTTTTCCGGTTTTATGGCAGAAGTGGGCTCATACATATCATCGGCTTCATCCCATAACAGTTCGTCAATGTGCCTGCCGAGTATATCCTTAAGCAGAGGAGCCAGCCCGAAGAGACAGCTCGCTGCCTGCCTACAGATTGTTGTCATCATGAATCGAACATTTATGTCCCCGTGGAGTCGTCTAAAGATATCTGCCTGGACCTCCAGTATACGGTCATGCAACTCTTTTTGTTCATCTGTGAAAGGCACTTCAACTGTTTGAGGTTTTCTTATAGTGAAATCACCGATATCCCTTCTTCTGGTACGGTTAATAATACCTGAAAAGGTGTGAAAGGACTCTATTTTGTGAATCAAGGTGATCCTGTCTTCTGCGCTTAAATGATCCTGTAAAAGCTTATTTTGCACTGAATTGAATTCAGGATCATCGGAAAGAATCGCATGGCCCCATGGTGTATTAGTTGCTTGTTCCAATGCCCCGGAGGCAATCTCAGTCCATCCCGGCTGTTGGCTGCGAACTGCCGCAACAGCCTCGTTAATATAGGGGTTAGGTTCAGACATGTGTCTGAATGCTTCCTTGTCAATAATGAGATCGGGACGGAGAACATTAAGCAATACGTAAAGATCGTTGCTGCCCATCTGGATAGGGGTTGCCGTGAGAAAAACAACAGCTTCGGCATGGTCGCAGAAAAACTTTACAGCCTTGTAACTATAGGTTGCTTCGTTTCTGATATGATGGGCTTCGTCAACAATCACAAGATCGAATTTCGGGAGCGGGTCAAGACCTTCCAGTCCCTTTTTCCTTTTGCTACGGGTTTTTGGTTCAGTTCCTTCAAGTAAGCCTTTGTCAAAAAGTGAATAAGGCACGATTACTTTTTCATAACGGGTAGGCCATACACCGTCACGGTCCATCTCTGTAATACAATAATGCAGTGTTTTACTATCCAGATGGACGAATTCTTCTTCGAAACGTTTCATTTCAATTTCCCACTTACGTTCGGTAACCATGGGTCGGGGACATATTATAAGCACCGACCGGATGTCGCGGCGTGCCTGGAGTTCACGAAGGATCAAACCAGCCTCAATGGTCTTACCCACACCAACGCCATCGGCAATAAGCAAACGAGGGCGGTCGGATCGGATAAATTTGAGGACAGGGCGAAATTGATAAGGAATGAAATCAACACGAGCGGAATTCATCGAGTAGAGAGTAGATACACTTGGGTGGCGAAGCTGTAAGGCGGTGAGATAGCAACGAAACTGTTTATTCGTCAAAATATGGAAAGAACTGTCGGTCTGCGTTTCAGGTGTTATCTGTGAAGCATAAAAAACCCTGATTTCCCTATCTACAAAGACTCGGTAACGAGGTTCGGGTTCACCCGACAATACCTCAATCACAGCTCCACGGACAGAGGGGTCAGTCTTCAGGCAGACAATGTGACCCACTTTGATATCTGAGGCAGATTGTACTGTTACTAAGGAGGAATTTTCTGCAGCGCCGGTAGGAGAAGGTTGTTCAACCAGCAGGGAACGTTTTGCAGTGGCTATTTGCTGAATCAGGTCAGGGTTTGCTTCAATAATTACGGTAAAACGTTGCAATGTGTCCAAATCCCGGTATATATCATCGGCTGGGAACCCATCCGTCCCTTTGTGTGCCCACCGGTTGCGAATTGTTTGCATCTCCTTGAGGAAATGGCGGGCTTCGGGAGAAAGACACTTTTTTTCAGAAACCTGATACCAATTCTGATCCAGTATGCGCAGCAGGGCAGCCAGGTCCAGAGAGGAAAGGGAATTTGGTCCTTGCTGCTCAAGGCGGCGTCGTTGATTGAAGGAAAGGGACGATAATACCCCATCCTGCCACCAATCATCGTAAATTGCGGGAAGAACCTTCTCCAGATAACCCGATAAACCGACAGACACCTTTTGCAAATATCCAGGCAGGTCATTATCCATATCTCTCCCCTTGTGATGGACAGCAAGTCTATATTATATAATGTGATTTTTAAAATCCTATCTCTATGAACCTGTTTTGTCAATGAAATTTAATGGTTATGTTAGTTTTAGGACAAAATAGGTGATCCTTTTCCAGGCTGCGGGAGATGTTTAACTCAAGAATAAAGCGGTAGCGGGGCACTTCCGGTTACGCCTTTGTACGAGGCAAAGGCAATGCTCTCGCCAACATTGGTATTACCTATGCGAAAATGGGTGCGCATGGAAGGGTTACTCGTATCATTATGTAAAACTCCAAGTCCGGTCAATTCTTGAAAAACTCCCTGTACGCGCTTGGAGGTTTCTTCCGGTACTGGTTATCCACTCCTTCGATCTTCTGCTCTGCTTCGTCGGTCGCCCGGTTTATTTCATTCTCCATAAGTCGAGGGGTGATGAGAACAACGAGTTCCTTTTTCTGTATATTCGGGTTGGTATAACCAAAAAGGTGTCCAAGAACCGGAATCTTCCCAAGGAAGGGGATCATCGTACGGGTATTAGTAACAGAATCCTGGATGAGGCCGCCGATGAATACCGTCTGGTTGCTTTTAGCGAGCAGGGTCGTTGATACTGTTGTTGTGCTGACCGTGGGAATTTGAGTTACCGCGTCGATAGCCACGCTGTTTGATTGAGGCTGCACGGACAGGAGGATATTATTCTCATCGCCTATATAGGCGGTTATGTCCAGAATAGTGCCGGTGTCAAGGAACTGGATCTGCTCCGTCGTCACTCCCAGATTAGTCACAGTCGTTTTATAGCCCTGCTTTCCGCCGACCTGCACTCTGGCAGGCTTCCCGTGAACTGCCAGAATTTTTGGCGTTGACAGGGTATTCACTTTTGTTATACTCTGCAAAGCGTTTATAGCACTGGTAAACTCATGCAGGCTGCCCACGCCTGAAGTAACTACGCCTGCTATACCCTTTGCCGCCGGGCCGCTGAAATTTGTCCCGGTATTGAGGGTTACAGTCCCCATGACAGCCTTCCAGTCCACGCCCAATTTCATATCATCGGTGAGCTGAACTTCCAGTATCGTTGCTTCAATGAGGACCTGTTTCGGTGATTCGTCCCAGGCATTGATTATCGTCTCGATTTTGGCTATGTTCTCAGGCGTATCTTCAACAACGATGGTTTTTGTGTCTTCATGGATTCTTACTATCCGTATTCCCGGAATGGCCGAGAGGATTTCCTGAACCTTGTCCGTTCTGGCAAAATTGAGTTTGAAGACCCTCACCTGGAGTCTGTCCGTCTGTGAGTCCGGTTTGTCCTTCGGCTTAAAGATAAAGTATACGCCCTTTTCCTGCCTGCAACTGAACCCCCCTGCCAGAGCAATCGATGAAATAGCCTCGTCGAGAGACACCTTGTCGAGGTTAACGGTAACTTTTCCCACCACCTCCGTGGACATGACCACATTGAGACTTCTGCTCATCGCTATTCCAAGGAGAACTTGTCTGATGTCACTTTCGTAAAAGTTAAGGCTAAGCAGGTCCGTGGCAGTAGCAACTTCTTTCCTCTCCGGACTGGAAGGTTCCTGACTGGTCTTACGAAAAGTAACAATGAGCTTTCCCGAGTCGTCGGGCGGAGAGTACTGAACCACAGGGAGATCCGGCGGAATAGCCAACTCTATATTCAATTTGTTGTCCGCTTTTTTTAACCTGACCCAGGACTTGAAACTTTTGAAGGGCTGATAGTGGGCAAGTCTGGTCTCCGTGTCTCTGCAATATAACTTAATCCTGTCCTTCGTTATTACGGGTTTCTCGACCTCGGGATTACCTTTGAATGTAAGGACAATCGATACATTATCATCATGCTGCTGGGCCTCGATATTCTGAAGGAGAGGCTTTGGTCTCGGCAGGCTCTTCCCGGGCACGTCCTGTGCAACAGTCGCATGTCCTGTGATGATGAGCATCGAAAAGAATACTATGCCTATGATCCAACAAATCCGTCTATTTCTTCCCATAATCAATAACCCTCAATGTGATTTCTCTTTCCTCCCCTTTCAACAGTACCTCCTTTGGCCCGATGCGGATAATCCTGTACTCGCCAATCTGATCTCCAACATGCTGTAACTGACCGTTAATAATCGCAACGGGATTCTTCCCGCTATAAATCATGCCATTCAGTACAAGCTGTACCGGCGGCGGAATCTCTCCCGACTCCTTACGCTTCGTTTCTGCCAATCTTGCCGACTTTCCCGGCTCAAAAACATCCCTGACAATGTCAGGAGCCGATGTCTGCGAAAGCGCTTCCTGCGTATCAGTCTTTTGAGGAGACGCACTATTCGCCGGTGCAACAGAAGGGGAGACAGCAGGTGCAATCAAGGGTTTCTCATCAATGGTGCCCGTAGATTTTTTAGAAAAAAAGCGGAAATAACCGACAATGCAAAGGATGACCAACAGGACTGCTATAATGATTATTTTTAACTGTTTATTCTCACCTTTCCTGACGGTCATAACCCTACCTTATAGCGGATAATTTAGACTCTCTCATAAAAATAAGAGCAGTCAAGTCAAGCTGGCAATATCCTGCACGCTCTGCTTTTCCTAAAGTCATTCTATCTACAACAATGAAACGATCCAGGGTGTCAAAATCCTGAAGAAGATGATAAATATTGACAAAAAGTCCCTTGCAGCTCACCTTAATGGGGATCCTCTGGTACAGTTTTTCCTTGAGGATGGGCTGGGGCTGGACCAAAATCAGGTCGACCTCTCTTTTCTTCATCAGTCCGTCCAGTTGTTTGAGGAACAGGCCGATCTGAGCATCTTCCGGGATCTGTCTATCCAGGGTTCTTAACTCTTCCGTCGTCGATCTGGTGGATGCCTTCAGCCGTTCTATGTTCTTTTCCGCAACCCCCACGTCATTCACCTGTTTTGTCAGGCTGTCTTTTTCCTGATGATATAACCTTTCCTGTCCAAGACTCTTGGTGAAGAACCAGTAGCCACATAATATCAGAACCAGAATAGCTGCTGCAAGGCAGAATCTGTCAATTGCCTTCACAGTTACCTTCATCGTTCATCCTTTGCCTATTTGACATATGATCTGAAACCTGATCCTGCCCTTGCCGGATGTGGCCTTTTGACCCGGCTCATCGCCTTCGGATTCGCTTGCAAATTTGAGAACCACTGTTTTAAAGGGCCGCTCCGTGGACAATCGGCTCAAGAAATCTCCCAGGCGCTCGTTAGACATTGAAAAGCCCGTGAGAACCAGCCGGGCTTCTTTATCCTGTTCCTCTCCGGGATCTATGACCAGTTGCGACAGCCAGGTTTCATCGTTCATAATGGCCGACAATTTGGAAATAACCTGAGTGACAGGCGGATTCTTTGATTTCACGGCTGCGAGAGCCGATTGTTTCTGATCAAGTTTTTCCTGATCGCTCTGTAAGCGTTTCAGTTCATCATTTCTGGCTGCCAACCGACCGGCTATATCTTTGTTTTCTTTCAATGTTTGCGTTTGCACATTGATTACATAACCATGAATCACAAAGAGGCCGGAAAGGATGCCTAATGAGAGGATCAAACATGCGGCCCAAAGAACAATGTGCCTTTTTACAGCACGGTTTGAGGAAATATCAGGAGGAATGAGATTGATCTCTCTTAAAGCCAGGGGACCCTCCTCATTGATAAACCCAGGGCCAGTGCGAGGGGTGCGTCATCCGGTATAGCAGCAAGCAGCCGCTTATCCGACAGGGGAATTCTATCCAGAGGGTTCACAATTTCAGTTCTTATGTTCATTCGCCTTTCGATGTATTTATCAAGTGAGGAGACAATGCCCGCCTGGCCGTAGAGATAGATCCCTTCAAACTCAGGGCTTCGTGCTTCAACCCTTGCGTAACTTATGCCTTTATCCATTTCGTGGAGAAACTCATCAATGTGAGGTGTGATAATCTGATAAACGGCACGCTCTATACCGATTGTGTCTGAATCTTTCTCCTGATCGGCTTTAGCAGGATCATGGTCCTCATAGGAAAGCCCATGCCGCTTCAAAATCGCCTTCGCACTGCCGTTATCGTGGGAAATATCAATACTGGATAGAAATTCTTCAAGCATGACCTCTGAGCCCCAACCTACATCGCGTTGAACAACGATACTTTCCTGGGAAGCAACTGCAAAGAGGCTTTTTGAAAGGCCGATATGGCCGAGGATAACGGGATTCGGCCCCTTCTGATAAAGATAGTAATGCAAGCGGATCAGGGCCGACACGGAAAAATCGAATACGTCAACGTGCAAACCTGCATCTTTCAGGAGAGCCATGTACTTCTTCAGGTCCTCACGCCGGGCTGCCACAATTAAAGCCTTATATTGGTTGAAATCACCGCTCTCCTCCGACAGGAGAGAAGGGTAGTCGATAACAGCATCCTCAAGAGGAAAAGGAAGATATTTTTCCGATTCTCTGAGAATAGCTTCTTCAAGTGAGCCTGTCTTCTCTATCTGAAAATGGATAGGAAAAATGGATAGATTTTTTGACGGGATACTCAGTACTACCCGGCGGCCTGCAAAGACCTTGCTCTTTGTGATTTCTCTCAGGGCAGAAACGAGAATATCATCGTTTTCAGTGCCTGCATCAAGCTTCCTGTAATGTAAGCCACGAAGGACCTTCTTTCCCTTTTCGTCACGCAACTGTGCCGCAGCAATATATTTTGCACCGATGTCGATACCGATGGGATAGCGTGACTCAATGTCGAATATCATGTATGGTTAACCATATCCTATTACATAGAAATTGTCAAATACTCCTCAAAAATCAATAGAGTTCCTTCACTTTCCTGAGCATAAGCACGCGTATTTTGTTGTTGACCGTGTCGGAAATGTAAATCTTCCCGTTTCCATTTGTCCCGGACAGTACTACGCCGCTCGGCCCGTTCATCTTTGCTGCGACAGCAGGTTGATTGTCGCCGTTAAAACCGCTGCTTTTTGGAAAGACCCCGGCAAAGGTCTTGATCTTACCATCATAGCCGGTCACAACCCTCACGGCATGGTTTCCGCTGTCAGCGATAAAGAGACTGCCTGAACCGTCGACCCTCACATCTGTGGGACTGGTGAGCGTCGCACTTGTGGCTGCACCGCCGTCGCCCAAGTACCCGGCCAATCCAGTTCCGGCAACAGTGGAGATAATGGCGGAGGTATTTACCTTTCGTACACTATTATTGCCGGTATCCGCAAAGTAGACATTTCCTGAAACATCCACGAAAACTCCGCCCGGCGAGCTTATCTGTGCCGATGTTGCCGACCCTCCATCTCCCGAATATCCCGCAATCCGGGCTGTGCCTGCAACAGTGTGAATCGTACCGGAAGTATCTACCTTGCGAATCAGATGATTCTGTGTGTCGGCGATGAAAAACGTTCCCGAAGCATCAACAAAAACGTCGGAAGGTTTATTTAATTTGGCACTTGTAGCTGCATGTTCATCTTGATCATAACCACTAATGTTCTTGCCTGCAACGGTTATAATGATCCCTGTCAGGAAATCTACTTTGCGGATTCTGCTGTTATTGGTGTCGGCAATAAAGAGATTGCCCGAACTGTCCACTGCAATGCCGCCGGGTGTATCGAGTGTGGCGCCGGTCGCTGCCCCGCCATCGCCTGAAAAACCCGCAGTTCCTGTACCGGCTACTGTCGTCAGCTTGTTTGTCAGGATGTCCAGCTTACGGACACGGTGATTCTTCATATCAACGATATAGAGGTACATTTTGCCTTCGTTACGGTCATAATAGGTCACCATCCCACGGGGTGCATTCAGACCGGACGAGGCGGTAATGGCCATAGTGGAAATAATCCCGGTGGAGGCTGCCACTTTTCGGAGGGTAGAGTTCATCGTATCCGAGATGATCATATCTCCTGTACTATTCACATACACACCAGCTGGACTATCCAGTCTAGCCCACCATGCAAATAAACCATCCCCGTAATACCCTGCCCATCCTGTACCAGCCACAGTGGTGATGGTCCCTGTTTCGGCAGAGACTTTTCTGATGCAGTGATTACCTGTATCGGCAATATAGATATTATTTGCAGAGTCAACAAAAATCCCGGCGGAACCATTCAGTAGTGCCGCCGTTGCCGGCCCATAGTCTCCGGAATATCCCGACCCTGCGCTACCGGCAACCGTCGACATATTCCCTCCTTCCTTGAATTTGCGGATCCTGTTGTTCTCCGTGTCGGCAACATAGATATCGCCTGAACTGGTCTTGTAGAGGTCACTCGGATTATTCAATTTGGCTTTGGTTGCCAGACCTTCGCTAAAACCGCAATCAGGATGTCCATCTTCGCCTACTCTGCCTGCCACAAGAGTAATAATTTTCGTGGTGGCATCAATCTTACGGATCATGCAGTTGCCGCTGTCGGCAATATAAAGGTTTCCCGTAGAATCAACAGCACAGCTCTTCGGGTTCGACAGGGCTGCATTCAGGGCGGAACCACCGTCTCCGCCGTAACCGTTCGTGCCATTCCCGGCATAAGTGCTTATACCCCCGAAACTTACTTTTCTGATGCGGTGATTCCTTGTATCAGCAATATACATCTCTCCGGTTGAACTGATACAAAGACCTTGGGGCCCGTTCAACTGGGCCAGAATTGCTTGCCCTCCGTCGCCGCTGAATCCGCTGTTGTCATTGCCCACCACCCGGATGATCGCCCCTGAAGCAGCATTTATTCTCCATATTGAGTTGCTGTCGGTGTCAGCAAAATAAAGGGTACCCGCCGCGTCTGCTCTCAGACGGTAGGGTTTTTTGTTAATGAAGGGAGGGAGTGTATCCATGTAGTAGCGAAACGACTCCTTCAGAGGACCCGCTCCTCCCGGCGCCTTTACGGATATGGTAACAGCATCGGAGTATCCTGCTACGCCTGAACTGTCCAGGACCGTGCCGGTATAAGCCGTGCCATTATAAGGGAAACTTTCATTCAGGGTCCGCCATCCAGGGCTCTGGTTTAACTTCCAGATAGTTTTTTCAAGGACCGACACCTGGCCCAGGTGCGTTTGAACAGCCTGCGTCTGGTTATACGCCATCCGCGATTGTAGCCCTGAACGTGAGTTGAGCATAAAGGCCGTAACGGAAAGAAGAAGAAGCATGAAGAGAAGCGTAATCAGGATAAATCCTTTATCGTTTCTCATGCCATCATTCCATGAGCCTCGCGCGCGCTCTCGTTTGAAGGCTCAAGCCCGTATTTCCTTCATTAACGGACAGACGGATTTCGACAAGGCTGTTTGAGAAACGACTCACCTTGAACTCGGTCACATGCTCACAGACCACTTTCTTCGTGAGCAGTCCGCTCGGGGCAGAGCTGTA
Source organism: Pseudomonadota bacterium (assembly GCA_026388275.1). Classification (NCBI taxonomy): domain Bacteria; kingdom Pseudomonadati; phylum Pseudomonadota; species Pseudomonadota bacterium. The sequence continues at coordinate 23,292 of JAPLKB010000052.1, read as the reverse complement.
ATCGGGCAACTGTTCCATCAGTTTCCAGTTGGCGCTGTCAGATTTATCAAGATCATATGTGATGTACTCTACGGAATCGTCGGTGCCGACATTTACGATTCCATCGCCATTGTTGTCGGCGTCCAGCTTTCCGTCTCCCGCGACTATATAGGCATGGCTGTTGTTATTGTACGTGTCAAGCAGTCGTTCGCTGATCTTGAGAACTTCTTCATTTGTTCCTGTGGGATTCTCGATTCGGTCTGTTTTTTGGACGAACATGACCATGCGCTCTGTGGCCAAACGAGCTTTTACGAGCAAATCCTGTTTTCCCTTCGTGCCCTTGTAAGAGGAGAGGGCAGTGCTTAGCGGCCCTTCCAGACCGAACATGATAATCCCGAGAAGAACGATACTGATGAGCATTTCCATCAAAGTGAAACCGCCTGTTTTTCGGTCCATATCCATTCTCAGTAATCCGCCTTCAGGGTCTTCAGGACGACCTGATTCAGTGTGACAGTTATTTCAAGCAAACCGCCGGCTCCTGCGCTGGCATCGGTGATTATTACCGTCGGAATATAGTTCGTGCCTCTGAGGGAAAAGGCTTCTTTTCCGTCTGCAAAAAGAATATTCAGATTAACAGGGTTTGCCTGATTGTTCAGAACAAGGTTGTTGAGTATTTTGAAATCAAGAACGGCAACCCGGTTGAGCGTCTGTCTCGCGTAATTGGTGAAGACAATGGTAGCTTCTTCGGAAACTGTGGCAAAAAGAGAGGGTCCAAAGGCGTTTATCATGGGGACAATAGCTGTAAGAAGTATGAAGATGGCAAGAACCACCTCGAAGAGCGTAAAGCCGGCCGTCTTAGACATACCCTTAACAAATGGATCAGGGACTCTTCTTTTCATTCCTGTTGCCGTCCTCGACATCACTGCACCGTAATCAGACCTGTTGTGCCGTTTACCGTTATGGTCTTCTGCTTTCCTCCATAGCTGATTGAAAAAACGCTGTCAGTAAAACCGGAATGGCCGTCGGGATAGAATTGAACCGTACCCCCCGAAGGAATCGAAGTGATCTGAACTCCCTTATAGATGTCCATCGTGTCAAAGTCCTTTACATACCAGGTCTTGTCAAATGGATTGAGTACGATACCATTCTCGTCAACGGGAGGTATATTGTCCGGTCTTGCCGGGGGCGTCGGGTTTGGCGAAGGACTCGTATCAAAGACCTTGAACCAGTTCCCTGCCACATCGGCACAAAGACCGAAGGGTCTCTGATACTGCACTGCCAGATTTCCGGCATACTGTAGACCGGCCACCAATTCTCCCGCCGATCCTTCTAATTTATTGTCAGCAATAAAGGAGGAAAAAATGGGTATTGCAACCATTCCCAGGATAGCCAGAATTATTGCCACTATGAGAAGATCAAGGAGTATTACCCCTTTTCTGTCAATAAACAGTTTGCATGGGAGAGAGTTCTTCACTATTTTACTCTGCTACTTATGAAGGTGCCTCCAGAAGCCCATAGGAGGCTCCGCAGACACCATTCACGTGAAAGACCCTGTCTAATAATCCTTATGTGCAACTGACGGTGAACCAGTGCTGCCACCATCGTTGGCGAACAATACGCCAGTCTTGACGTTGAATTTCCAGCCTGTTCCGCCGCCTACAGTCCTCGTGGTAATGTCAGTGGTAGTGGTATCACAGGCAATTGTAGCCAGATTGCTGAAGGAATTGACCGGCAATGCCGCACCCTTCATGTAAGGTCCGAAGATAGGCGCGGTCAGACTTGCCTGGTCGGAAGCTGCTTTGCCGTCAGCCTGTGAGTATTTTGCCAACTGATCCACGAAAGCCGTTGCGCAGACCGTGGGGTCTGTGGTAGCAACCCCGGCATTATCCTTGGCACCGGGATATGTTTGATTGTGCTGCACATAGTATTGCTCGATTGCGCCCCGCATAGCTGCCAGATTGGACTTGGTTGCACTAACCTTGGCATCATCGGATGACGTGGTGATTTGCGGAATGATGATAGCTGCGAGAATTCCGAGGATAACGATCGCTATTAACATTTCCAGAAGAGTAAACCCTCCCTGATCCTTTACCTTGTAGAACTGATCCCTGCATTTTGTCATATAGACCTCCTGTCTTATATTCTTAAACGCTTCTTACATATCAGAATATATAATATAATATCGGAAAAAAAAAGATTTGCTTAAGTCCCAAAAACCAAATAGTTTTTTTAATTATTAACCTGCTTTGAAAATCAGGATTCATTTGGGTCAGGTACCTCATTGAACAGCGCCGGCTATTCTGAAAACTGGCAGGATCACCGAGGAAACAATGATGGCAACCACCACCCCGAGAAACACCAAAGCCAGAGGCTCAATCAATGAGCCTACGGTCTTCAGTTCCCGCTCCACTTCACCGTCATAGAAGTGAGCCAGACGTAGCATCACCCGCGGGAGATCTCCCACTTCTTCGCCTGTATGGATCATCTGCTTCACCGATTCCATTATGTAGGGATTAGTGGCAAAGAGACGGGAGAACTGCCCCCCCTCCACAACATGCTGCCTCAATTGATCTACAAATTCGACATAATAACGATTTCTGAATGTGGCTCCTGTCACAGCCAAAGCGTCCACGATGGTAACACTGCTTTCAAGCAGGTGACCAATTGTCCTCAACAACTGGCAGGTATATATCTTATTCGTCAGCTTCCCGATAATGGGAGCGGTCACAAGAACCCGGTCAATAAACGACTGCGCCCAGGAGGTACGAAGGATGCAGTAAAAACCTGTACAAATTGCGGCGATGCCGGCGATATATCCCCACCAGTATCCCCTGAGAGAATTACTGGCAGCTATCAGGAACTTCGTGGTCCAAGGCAGGAGAGTCTCCTTGCCTGAAAACAGCACGGCAAATTTTGGCAGAATTCCCACCAGGACAAAAATTATGACTGCAATAGACATAATAGAAAGCATGACCGGGTAGGTGAGAGCTGAACGTAACTGGGCAATGAGGGCCTGTCTTTTTTCTTGCATTACGATAATACCGTCAAGGGTTTTCTTCAAAAAGCCACCCGCTTCTCCCGCCCTTACCATACTGACATAAACGGCACTGAATATTTCGGGATAGCTGTTCATGGCATCCGATAACTGTTTCCCTTCCTCAAGATCTTTGAGCATGGCGAGAACTATTTCCTGGAATGCAGCATTGTTAGTCTGATCGCTAACAGCTCTCAGAGCGTTTGGCAGAGATATGCCTATTTCCATCATGAGTGAAAGCTGGGAATTGAAAAAAATCAGTTCGCTCGTACTGACGGGCTTGCTAAAAACGCTAAAGAGGCTCTTCTTCCAAGCGGTTGAAGCCGCCGAGGATCCCGTCGCTCCATTTACTGCAGGAGCAGGGGTGCTTCGCGTCAGAGTAATTGCCATAGAGGTTTCCCCCTCACCATGTTTCCGTAGAAGCTGCCCGCGCGACCTCTTCAATGGTCGTTATACCCTGCAAGACCTTTCTGTAGCCATCCTGCTTCAGCGTCTTGAAACCCTTTTCTCTGGTATACCGCCGCAGGGCATCGGTAGTGGGGTTGCTCAGAATCAGGGCCTGCAATCCATCATCCATTTCCAGAAGCTCGTAAATAGCCGTCCGTCCCTTATATCCTGAATCATAACAACTGGCACACCCTTTGCCTTTTGACAGTCTCATCTGCTTACCTTCATCAACGCCCAGCTCTTTAAGCACCGTGGCCGGAGGAAAATAGCCGGTTTCGCAGTCCCGGCATGTCATCCTGACCAGACGCTGTGACATGGAGGCAAGAAGGGCGGAAGAAATAAGATACGGTTCTATACCCATTTCGAGAAGGCGTGTAATTACGCTGATGCTGTCATTTGTATGTATTGTGGAGAGCACCAGGTGGCCGGTAAGGGAAGCCTGAATAGCAATCTCCGCTGTCTCACGGTCTCTGATTTCACCAACGAGAATGATGTCCGGGTCCTGACGCAGGGTATGTTTCAAGAACTTAGCAAATGTCAGGCCTATAGCTTCCCTTACCTGATTCTGGTTGACGCCTTTAAGTTGATACTCCACCGGGTCTTCAATCGTGACAATGTTTTTCTCTTGCGTGTTGAGGAGAGATATTGCCGAATAGAGTGTAGAAGTCTTACCGCTTCCTGTGGGGCCACAAACCAGAACCAAGCCATGAGGCCGCTTCAAAAGAGACTTGAACCTCGTCAGAATATCCTCTTCAAAACCTAGCTTGTTAATGTCCAGTATCGCTTTCCTCTGATCGAGAATTCTTAAGACAATTTTTTCACCATGAATGGAGGGTAATGAGGAAAACCGCAGGTCGATGGTATTCCCGTCAAGCATCACTTGAATTCGGCCATCTTGAGGAATCCGCCTTTCTGAAATATCGAGATTGGCCATAACCTTCAACCTTGAAACAATGGCTGGATGCATCTCCTGTTTAGGCGACATAAGCTCATACAGGAGTCCGTCGATCCTGATTCTGACCCGGAACTGATCAACCTGCGGTTCGATGTGGATATCGCTTGCGCCGTCTCGTATGGCCTTCATGATGATCATGTTCGTCAGCTTGATGACGGGGCTCCCTTCCGCCATTTCTGCTATTTCACTGACAGCCCGTTCCGGTGAGGACCGGACCACCTCAATGGCCGCTTCATCGATGCTGGTCATCACCTCATCGATGCTCACCTCTTCATTGTAGCATTCGCGAATTGCTTCCAGAATATCATCAGAACGGCAAAGAACCGGCTGGACTTTCAATCCCGTAATTTTGGCTATTTCATCAAACACAAAGATGGCGTGCGGGTCTGCAGTGGCCAAGGTTAATATGTTTCTCACGCGGAACATGGGAACCACCTGGAACTGAGAAGCTTTCTCTTTTGGAACGATATGTACTATCCTGGGATCAACGAGGCCCTTTCGCAGCCACACATGGGGAATTCCGAGCTGTTCCCCGAGAAATCCCGTCAGTTCCTGGCTCGTTATTACCCCCTGCTCGACAAGTAGTTCTCCCAGAGGTTTTTTGACCTCCTTCTGCATCCGGAGATACTCGTTCATCTGCTCGGGGGTTATAGTTCCCCGTCTTACAAGAATTTCTCCAAGCTTCTTTCTTGTGGGGAAACGAAAGGTCATGGAGACTCCTCTCGGAGTGCTTCCTGCATATCCCAATATATGTTAAGAAGATTGATCAGCCGGGTCGTAACAAGAATATCGCGACAGACCCCGTTCAGACCGAATATTTTTAGAATTCCACCGGAATTCATCAACGACTCGTGCATAGTTAATAAGAGTTCCAGAGCCTGACTGTCCATAAAGTTTACATCTCCGAATTCAAGCACAATTCTGTTTTTGTTTTGCCTGATCAGCTGATTAAATATCGTTTCCAGCTCTTCACAGGTCTTAAATGTCAGGGATTCTTTTATTGTCACAACCACATTGATGCCGACCGTCGTCGTCTGAATTTTTGGTGATGTCATTTTGCCTTACCCTGTCTCATCTCTTCGAAAAGAATTTCATCGGTCTCAGACACAATTCCGTTATCATACACGGTTTTGAATACCTGAACTATTTCAGGGTCAAGCTGCCTGCCTGCCACGTCATCCAAAATGGCTAAAGCTTGCTCGGCCGTTTTGTGAGAGCGGTAGGATCGATCGGACGTGATAGCATCGAAGGTATCGGCCACTGCAATAATCCGGGATTGCAGGGGAATCTCATTTTCTTTAAGCCTGCCCGGATATCCTGTCCCGTCATACCGCTCATGATGGTGGAGGATAGCCTGGAGAGATTCCTGCAACTGATTCAAGGGATTGAGAATTTTATAACCCTTCTCCGGGTGTGTCTTGATCTCCTCGTATTCTTCATCCGTCAGGGACCCAGGCTTATTCAGTACTCTTTCGGAAATTCCTATTTTGCCCACGTCATGCAGAATGGACGACCAGAACAGGGTCCTCCTTTCCTCTTTGCTCAGACGAAGTTTGTAGGCCATTTTCATACAGTACTGATTTACCCTTTCCGAATGACCCATTGTATATGTGTCTTTGGCCTCAATGGCATAGACGAGGGATCTGACGACATTGACAACAAACCGGTCCAGTTCATTGTAAAGGTCGATGTTGGATAAGGTAATTGCTATCTGTTTCGCCACGGTAGTCAACATTCTCAGTTCACTGAGACGAAAGATTTCTTCCATGTTAAAGGATACTACACCGAGCCAGCCATAAAAATTACTCTGGTGTTCAATCGAAGCTGCCAGAAAGCGGTACGGTACCTGATGAAGTTTTTCATAGGCCCCATCGGATTTAGAATCATTGACAACGAAATACTTGTTTTTCAAGCTTGAAGCATCTGAGGGAATAGCATCAATAAGGTTTTCAATGAATCTCCGCAAATCTGCCACTCCCCCTGAAAAACGCCCGTTTACCGCCAGTTGGTTGTATCTTTCCCGCGCAGATATATTCGTGAAAACAAGGTCCGCCCGCATTGTTTCAAGGAGATCCTGGGTAAGGCTACTAAGCATATTATCGGAAAAGCCGAAAGCCGTGATCTGAGGAGTGATTCGGGAGTAAAGGGATATTGTCTCAAATCCCTGAGCCAATTCATCGGCTAACTCCTCTGATTCTCTCCGGGCAGCATAATAGTCTTCCATTATCCCAGCCAAGCCATGGACAAGGTTTCTCATTTTCTCAGGCTCAGAGCCATTGACCTGGTCCGAATCCTTGCCTTTGTATGCAATAAGAGCAACAGCCGAGGAGTCGCCTGTCTTTACTGGTATGCCGTAAATGTCATATTGGCCCATTAGCCCGGACTTTAATCTATCCCCATCGAGAACTCCTGCGGAGAACCTCCTTATGGATTCTTGAAAATGACCGTTATTCTGTTCAGGTTGAACAGTCACCATAAGCTCGTTCCCATCGCCTATTGCAAAGTAGACCTGGGAGATCTCCGAAAAATTCTTCAATAAGTCTTTGAATCGCTCCATTGCTTTCAGCTCACATTGAGGAAATATTCGTCTATACAGGCAACCAAACGCGTCGGACTGAAGGGCTTCTCGAAGAAGCGCGTATCATCCATTTCCGCCAGCCAGTTTTGATCCTCGGGGTTGATCCGGGCCGTCATGACAACCGTCAGGAAACTGGTTTCCTTTTTTAATAGGTTCGTCTTTCTGCACAAAGCTTCCCCGTTGAGTCTCGGCATATTGATGTCTGTGATCACAACATCGGGCTTCATGCTATAAACCAGTTCCAAGCCGTCCACACCGTCCGGGGCAGTAAGAACGCGGTATCCGCTTCTTGTCAACTTAAGCTCGATAATTCGCCTGATGTGTACATCATCATCAATAACCAGAACAGTTTTAGGCTTTGCCAACAATATACTCCTCCTTCGGGAGTCGGATGGTAAAACGGCTTCCCTCTCCAAGCTTGCTCTGAACCTCTATTTCTCCGTCATGAAGATGGATAATTTCATGGGCGATAGCAAGACCCAGGCCGCTACCAGTCTGGGCAGTTATTTCTGAATTGCCCGAGCGATAGAATTTTTCAAAGACATGCGGAATATCCTCTTGAGACATTCCATATCCTGAATCTTCGATGTCGAAAATAATAGAACCACCAAGTTCTTCCATGGAAAATCGGATATTACCGTTCTCCGGGGTATATTTGACGGCATTTCCAAGGATATTAATAATCGCCGTTTTAATAAGTTCCTTATCTGCAATAAAATTTGGCAGGTTATCGGGTAACTGCTTTTCAAACGTAATACCTTTGCTCTGAGCTGAAACTTCAATTGTTGTGAAGCAATCACTGACAAGCCATTCTGTCCTTAAAAGACCTTTGTTAAGTGTAATATTCCCCATTTCCATTCTTGACATATTGAGCAGGTTTTCGATTAGGCTGGTCAAGCGATTCGTTTCCAGACTGATGGTGTTATAAAACTCTTTCTGCATCTCTGGATTATCCACCTCCCCATCCATGAGCATTTCCGTGTAGGCCCTGATATTTGTCAAGGGGGTTCTCAATTCATGGGCCACGTGAGCTATAAACTCCTGCTGTGCCCTCTTCGCAATGTTTATGCCAGTGATGTTTCTCACGGAGATCATTTTCCCTATGGCAGTCCTTTCTCCGGAGGCAAGCCGCGATAGGGAAATCTGAAAGTTCTCCCCGGCTGCATGATCTGGAAATTCCGTTTCAATTGCATTTCTTCCCATAGTGGACTCCCCCATCTCATTGCGTGATATAAATTCAATGACTTCCTTCTGTGGAAAAATATGCTCCAGAGTGCTATTGATAATGTTTTCGCGGCTTTTGTTTATAAGTTTGAGCATGTATTCATTTATTAAGGTTACATGATCCTGAAAATCGGTTACCACTATGCCAAAGTTTATTGAATCAAGGACGTTAATAATTTGGTTTTTCTCAAAACTGCTGGCCCCGAGTTTCGATATTAGCTTAAGGTTGTCCTCAGTCATTGTACTTAGTCTGTAATCCATGCCGGCAAGCGACCGTTCAAGATCTCTCAAAATGGGAATAACCTGCTCCCCCTTTGAGGATGACTGGTCGATAGGCATGTGGCCGGCATCCATATCCTGACCATGATTTCTCCTATTCATCATTTCTTTCAACGACCTGAGGGCTGAATTCATACCATAATAGGCCACGAGCAGAGCAATGAAAATGAAGAATGCGATCATTGTTATGAGGCTGGCTCGTTCCTTGGAAAGCATTGTTATCGATGGCAGTCTTAGTCCGAGACGAACAATGCCTATTTTCTGGCCGCCACTGAAAATGGATTTGGCAAATTCGTAGACGGTGTATGGTAAGCCCTGTGGGCGATATATCTGCGTTGTCAGCGTTGTCGCTTGAACAGATGCGGTTTGAATATTTTCAGGAATCTGGGATGATATTTCAGCCGGAACCAGTGAGATAAACGACTGCCCGGTCTCGTTGTGGATGATGAGGTATAAGATCCCCTGGCTCATTGTGGATTCCATGAGTGTTCTCAGGAAAAAATCCCTCCTTTCGGAAGAGAAGTCTTTGATGGGATAGAGAGAGATAAGGTTCACCAGATAGGTGCCTTTATCCTTAATGTCCTGAACTTGTCTCTTTTTCTCATAGCTGGTCAGAAGAAATGCGGAAAGAGTGGTGGCTAACAATAAAATGACAATAATCGCAGCGCCGATCTTTACATTTTTCATAAATCCTACATTACCTCGCTCGTGAATCACACTTTGTGAAGTGATTTCATACTACACAAGTATATTCGGATTTAACATGAATTTATTAAGCTGTAATTTTAAAATTGATGAACAGATGATGGACTATTTTACTCGCACAATAAAAAGGATAACCTCATTCGGTTATCTCCTTAATATTGTTAAGCTGGGAGACAAGGATTTGAACCTTGATTCACGGAGTCAGAGTCCGTTGTCCTGCCGTTGAACGATCTCCCAGTAGAATACTGAAAGATTACTTGTTCTCTTGTTTCTCTTTCTTTAATTTCTTTACTTTCTTTTCTTTTTCTTGTTTCACTTTCTTTTCTTTTTCTTGTTTTTCTTTCTTTACTTCCTTTTCTGTTTCTTCTTTCTCTTTCTTCTGGGTTAGTTCAATAAGAGCCATAGGAGCTGCGTCGCCCTTTCTCCTTCCAATCTTAAGTACTCTTGTGTATCCGCCGTTTATTGATACATATCTGTCTCCGATATCGGTGAATAGCTTCCTTACCATTTCCTTATCACGCAAAAAAGCAAAGGCAAGTCTCATGGAGTGGAGATCTTTTCTTTTTGCTAATGTAATAAGCCTGTCCGCTACTCTTCTTAACTCCATAGCTTTAGTATCCGTGGTCTTTATACTCTCGTGCTGAAACAGAGAATTTGCCATATTCATTAATAATGCTCTTCTGTGGCTTTTATTCCTACTTAATTTGCTTACAGTTCTCAAATGCCTCATGGTTATAATCCTCTATTATATATGATCTTTTCTTTTCAGTGCCATCTCATCCAGTTCGTCCCGTGACGGGAAACTCTCAAGCTTAATTCCAAGCCTCAATCCCATATAGGAAAGAATTTCCTTTATCTCATTCAGGGACTTCCTTCCAAAATTTTTAGTTGTTAATATTTCCTGCTCTGTCTTCTGAACAAGTTCACCAATATATTTAATATCTGCGTTCTTTAAACAATTTGCACTTCTAACAGAAAGCTCCAGTTCTTCTACACTTCTATACAGGTTCTCATTAAAATCCTGTTTTTCAATCTGCTTTCCTTCTACTCCGTTCAAATCCTCTACATCTTCAAAGTTTATAAATATGCGCATCTGTTCCTTTAAAATCTTCGCCGCAAAAGAGAGTGCATCCAGGGGATCCACGCTTCCATTCGTCCAGATTTCCATAGTCAATTTGTCATAATCGGTTCTTTCTCCGACCCTTGCTGGGGTAACATTATAACTTACCTTTTTTATTGGCGAGAATACTGCATCTATCGGTATTGTTCCAATTGGTTCATTTTCACTATAATTCGACTCCGCATGCACATAGCCCCTCCCAATTCTTGCTTTCATGGTCATATATAATTTTGCTTCATCACTTAGTACGGCAATATAATGGTCAGGGTTCATGATTTCTACACTGCTGTCATGAATTATATCTCTCGCTCTAATTTCCCTTTTTTCTGCAATATCGATCTTCATTTCTTTCGGCTTATCATCGCTTATCCTTAAAATTACCCTTTTAAGGTTAAGTATTATCTCAGTAACATCCTCTTTGACACCTCTGATTGTAGAAAATTCGTGGTCAACACCATCAATCCATACTGAAGTTATAGCGCCACCCATAATAGATGAGAGTAGTATTCTCCTCAACGAATTTCCTATGGTTACGCCATAGCCTCGCTCAAAGGGCTCTGAAGAAAACTTTACATAATCACTCTCTTTTTTTTCTATTTCAATCTTTGTTGGCTTTATCAATTCCTGCCAATTTTTTTCAAACATATGCAGCACCCTCCTTTGGGGGTATAAAACTACCTTGAATAGTACTCTACTACAAGCTGTTCCTTAATAGGCATTGTAATATCTTCTCTTGAAGGCAACAGTCTTACTATTCCCTTCACACCGTCTTTATCTAATTCCAACCAGGAAGGAACTCCCCTCCTCACAACAGATTCAAGGGCGTTTTTTACACTCTGGAGATCTTTATTTCTTATTCCTATTTCATCACCTTCCTTCACAAAATACGAGGGGATGTTTACTTTTTTTCCATTAACGGATATATGATTATGCGATACAATTTGTCTCGCTTCTTTCCTCGACGTAGCAAATCCAAGTCTATAAACCATATTATCTAGTCTTCTTTCAAGTAGTATAAGAAAATTAGTTCCTGTTATTCCCGGCTTTCTCTCTGCAATTGTAAAAAATCTTTTAAATTGCTTTTCACCAAGGCCATATATTTTTCTCACTTTCTGTTTTTCTCTTAAACGGATACCATATTCAAGTGTTTTACTCCTTGTTTCAGCATGGGCACCTGGCGGATAATTTCTCTTTTCCATTGCACACTTTTCTGTATAACATCTTTCACCTTTGAGAAATAACTTACTAGCTTCTCTTCTACATAACCTGCATGATGGTCCAACATATCTTGACAAGGTTTTCCTCCTTACACTCTTCTTCTTTTTGGTGGTCTGCAACCGTTATGTGGAATCGGCGTAACATCTCTTATCAGATGTATCTTTAACCCTGCACCTTGAAGTGCTCGCAATGCAGCTTCCCTGCCGGCACCAGGCCCTTTTATAAACACATCTACCGTTTTCAATCCGTTTTCCATTGCCTTCTTCGCAGCATTTTCTGCTGCAAGCTGAGCTGCAAAAGGTGTGCTTTTTCTCGAGCCCTTAAAACCTACAACACCTCCACTCGACCATGAAACAACATTTCCCTGTGGGTCTGTAATAGTTATAATTGTATTATTAAAACTCGACTGGATGTATGCTTCACCAATCGGAATATTCTTTTTAACCTTTTTTTTAGTACTTTTTTTGATTTTGGCCATATGTGCTCACCTCATTTCTTTTTTTTCATAGACGTTTTTCTGGGGCCTTTTCGTGTTCTTGAATTTGTTCTTGTTCTTTGACCCCTCACCGGCAAGCCTTTTCTGTGTCTCAACCCTCTATAACAACCTATATCCATAAGTCTTTTTATATTTACACTTACTTCTTTTCGTAAATCGCCCTCAACTTTATAATCTCTCTCGATTATATCCCTTATTTTTGCTACCTCTTCTTCAGTTAACACATTGGTTCTTTTATTCGGATCAATAGTTGCTTCTGAGAGTATTTTACTGGACAAATGCCTACCTATACCAAATATATAGGTCAGAGCAACTTCTATCCTTTTATCTCTCGGTATGTCAACACCAGCGATTCTTGCCAAGTTTTACCTCCTTACCCTTGTCTCTGTTTATGCTTAGGATTATCGCATATTACTCTAACCACACCTTTTCTTTTAATAATTTTACATTTATCACATCTCTTCTTGACTGAAGGTTTCACCTTCATAACAACCTCCTATTTTACTCTATATATAATCCTGCCCCTATTTTGCTCTATATATAATCCTGCCCCTATTTTGCTCTATATATAATCCTGCCCCTGCTTAAATCGTAAGGTGACAATTCAACGATTACCTTATCACCTCTCAATATTTTTATATAATGCATACGCATTTTTCCAGATACATGGGCAAGCACTTTGTGTCCATTGGGCAGTTCCACCCGAAACATCGCATTTGGCAATGGTTCAATCACTGTTCCTTCTATTTCTATTCCTTCTCCTTTTGGCATATTCCCCTATATTTTGCTCAATATTTCAGGTCCATTTCCTGTAATTGCAACCGTATGTTCGAAATGGGCCGATAACGAGCCATCCTTTGTTGCTGCTGTCCATCCATTCTTCTTTATAATGACTTCTTTTTCACCCATATTAACCATCGGTTCAATTGCCAAAACCATTCCTTTTTTCAATCGGATTCCTGTATCTTTTTCGCCAAAATTGGGTATTTGTGGATCTTCGTGTAAATTTTTTCCAATCCCATGCCCAACAAATTCTCTTACTACCGAAAAACCCGCATTTTCAACACATGTTTGAACAGCATTTGATATATCGTGTAACCTATTTCCTTCCTTGGCCTCGTTAATTCCCTTGTAAAGAGATTCTTCTGTTACCTCAAGAAGCCTCTCTACCACTGAAGGTATCTTTCCTACACCTTTAGTCAATGCAACGTCACCACAAAAACCATCATAAAAAATGCCAAAATCAAGACTTACAATATCTCCATCCTTTATTATACGTTCATCCGGCATCCCATGAACAACTTCATCATTTACAGAAACACAAAGGCAAAAAGGATAACCATTGTAACCTTTAAAAGCAGGTTTTGCATTTTTTAATTTTTTTATTCTGTTTTCGCATAAAGCTTCAAGTTCTAGCGTCTTAATCCCTTCTTTAATAAACTCTTTTAAATAAAATAGTGTTTCAATCGCATATTTGCTTGCTGTTCGTATCTTCTCGATTTCTTGAGCATTTTTCAATAAAATCATGTTGCAACTATCAGCACCTTATCTTCTTCCCTTAATACGCGCAGATTTCTTGACAAGTCCATCATAATGCCTAAGTATAAGGTGGGACTCAATCTGCTGAATAGTATCAAGGGCAACTCCGACCACAATAAGAAGTGCTGTACCACCAAAATAAAAAGGAACATTAAACTTTTTTACAAGCAGGGTTGGAAGAACACAGACAAAAGAGATATATATCGCTCCAACAAAAGTTATCCTTGAAAGCACCTTCTCAATATATTCAGACGTTTTTTTGCCTGGCCTTATCCCAGGTAAATAACCTCCATATTTTTTCATGTTATCTGCAACATTATCCGGATTAAACACAATTGCAGTGTAAAAAAAACAGAAAAATACTATAAAACCTATATACATAAACTCATGCAATATAGTACCAGGAGTGAGTAGTTCTGCAAATTTTTTCATATATGGATGATTTATAAAGCTTGCAATAGTTGCAGGAAACATAAGTATAGATGAAGCAAAGATTGGCGGTATAACACCGGCAGTATTCACCTTCAAGGGCAAATGGGTTGCCTGTCCTCCGTATACCCTTCTTCCTACAACTCTTTTTGCATATTGAACAGGTATCCTCCTCTGTGATGTTTCCATAAAAATAATAAAGGCGATGACAGCCAGCATCATCGCAACAATTAAAATAATAACAAACCAGTTCATTTCACCGGAATTTACAAGGCTCATGGTGCCGGCTATTGCATTTGGCATCCTTGCAACAATACCGGCAAATATAATCAAGGATATACCATTCCCTATACCTTTTTCCGTAATCTGTTCGCCTAGCCACATAATAAAAGATGTTCCACCGGTAAGTGTAATCATGGTCATAAGTCTGAAGCCCCAACCAGGATTATACACAACAAGCTCTCCTGCTGCTCCGCGCATCTGCTCGAGCCCAATACTGATTCCAAAACCCTGTATAAGAGCGATAAGAACAGTGCCATATCTTGTATATTGAGTTATTTTCTTTTTACCGGCATCACCCTCTTTTGATAATCGTTCAAGCGTCGGTACCACAACTGTTAAAAGCTGTAAAATAATAGATGCACTGATATACGGCATAATCCCAAGTGCAAAAACAGAAAGTCGTTCTAATCCTCCACCGGCAAACATATCAAAGAAACCGAGTAGTGTGCCCTTTGCCCTTTCAAAAATTCCTGCAAGTACCTGCCCATCTATGCCAGGCGTAGGTATATGTACTCCAATCCTGTATACCGCAAGCAAGGCAAGTGTAATTATAATTCTACGCTTAAGTTCCGGGATCTTGCCAATATTCTGGAAGCCTCCCATTAAATCAATACCTCCACATCTCCGCCCTGTGCCTGAATTTTTTCAATAGCTTTTTTAGATGCCTTATGTACAGCTACTTTTATTGAAAAATCAATATTTCCATCAGATAACAACTTTATGCCTGATTTTATTTCCTTTACTAATCCTGTAGTAAAAAAATCCTCAATTTCCACCTTTTCTTTACCCTTAAATATTTCAAGATCTACTATTTTTACGAGCGCATACTCTTTTCTAAAAGGATTCCTGAACCCTCTCTTTGGGATTCTCCTTGTAAGAGGCATCTGGCCACCCTCAAACCATTTTCCCTTTGTACCTCCACTAGTTGCCCGCTGACCCTTGTTGCCATAGGTAGCTGTGGTACCGTGTCCGGAACCTGTGCCTCTTCCTACTCTTTTTCTTTTCTTTTTTGATCCCTCACATGGTTTTAAATCTGAAAGTTTCATCTATCGAACATCCTCCAACACCTTTACAAGGTGTATTACTTTTTTTACCATTCCTCTTATCTCGGGCGTATTTTTTACAACCTTTTCTTCATAAAGCCTTTTAAAACCAAGACTTTTTACCGTAGCCCTCATGTCCTTAGTACAGCTGTTAATGCTATGTATCCATTTTACTTTGAGATAAGACACCTTTTAAGCCTCCTCAACCTTAATTTTTCCTCGCTGCTTCAACGACATCTCAGGCGATTTTAACTCAGAAAGGCCTTTTATTGTGGCCTTCACAACATTATGATAGTTTCTTGAACCATAACACTTAGTAAGTATATTCGTTATGCCCGCCACCTCAACTACAGCCCTCACCGCCCTTCCGGCGATAACACCTGTTCCTGCACTTGCAGGTTTCATAAATACTTGACTTGTACCATACTTCGCTTTGGCTTCATGTGGAATCGTACCGTTCGAAACAGGAACTTCTACGAGATCCTTTTTTGCACGTTCTATTGCCTTACGAATTGCATCAGGCACTTCGTTTGCCTTTCCCAAACCATATCCTACATGACCATTACCATCACCAACCACAACTATTGCGCTGAAACTGAAACGCCTGCCGCCTTTTACAACCTTAGCAACACGATTTATATATACCAGCCTGTCCTGTAATTCAATTCCATCCACTTCTATGCGCCTTTTCTCAACCAATAGAAAGCCTCCTCTTAAAATATTAGACCGGCTTCTCTTGCCGCATCTGCAAGTGCCTTTATTCTGCCATGATATTTAAAACCGTTTCTATCAAAAACAACTTTTGTAAATCCCATTTCTATTGCCTTCTTACCGATACTTTCACCAATTCTTTTAGCTGCCTCTATGTTGCCACCATATTTGATCTGTGCCTTCACATCCTTATTCAGAGTGGAAACACCGGTCACAACCTTATCATGCACATCATCAATCAATTGCACGTAAATCTGGCTTAAGCTTTTATATACACAGAGCCTCGGCTTCTCCTGACTTCCAGCTACTTTCTTTCTAATTCTTTTTTTTCTTTTCAGTCTTGCTTCGGCTTTATCTTTTGTCTGCATTTTCTACTCCTTACTTCTTTCCTGTTTTACCTGCTTTCTTCCTTAATACTTCACCTGCATATTTTACACCCTTATTTTTATATACATCGGGTTTTCTAAGAGCCCTTATTTTTGCTGCAACTTCACCAACAAGCTCTTTATTTATACCTTTTATTGTTATTAATGTCTGCTTATCAACCTGTGCATTTATCCCATTTGGCAATGGAAATATTATTGGATGTGAATATCCGAGGTTAAATATAATGTTACTTCCCTGCAATTCAGCTCGATATCCAATACCAGCTATTTCAAGCTTTCTTTCAAAACCATTATGAACGCCTTCAACCATATTTGAAATTAAGGTTCTCATTAGGCCATGATATCCCTTTATTTTCTTTTCTTCACTTTTTCTCAGAACTGTTAAAATGTTTCCATCAAAGGACAGCTCTAATCCTTCAAGCAGCTTTCTATTCAATGACCCTTTTGGCCCTGATACTGTTATTTCATCATCCTTAAAAACCAGTTTCGCATCATCAGGCAATACAATAGGTTTTTTACCTATCCTTGACATACCACACCTCACCATACCAACAGGAGGGGTTCACCACCTGTGTTATTCTTCTTTGCATTTTTATTTGTCATCAACCCCTTCGAGGTTGAAAGAATCACAGTACCGTAACGTTTTGAAAGTTTTTGCATTTCATCGACCTTTGAGTATACCCTTCTTCCTGGTTTGCTGATTCTTTTCAAACCTGTAATCACACTTTGATTGTTTGCATCATAGTGTATATAAATCTTCAAAAACTTTTTCCTCATATCATCAACAAATATTTTATAATTTTTAATATATCCTTCTTCTTTCAATATCTTAGATATAGCCAACTTCATATTAGAATAAGGAATATCGACCGACTCATGGCGAGCCATTATCGAATTTCTTATCCTTGTAAGCATATCAGCTATAGTGTCACTCATTGACATACATGCCCCCTTACCAGCTTGATTTAGTTACTCCAGGAACTTCTCCTCTTAAGGAATAATTCCTTACACATATTCTACACATATGAAATTTTCCCAGATAACCCCTTGGTCTGCCGCATATAGCACATCTATTCCTGAATCTTGTGCTATATTTAGGAGTTTTTTTCCATTTCTCAATCATTGACTTTCTTGCCATCTACTCCTCCATCAAGTCCTGAAGGGCATACCCATAAGCTTTAAAAGCTCAAAACCCTCTTCATCTGTTTTAGCTGTTGTACCAATTGTTATATTCATACCCCTTGCCTTGTCTACTTTATCATAATCAATTTCAGGAAAAATAGTCTGTTCTCTTAATCCAAGAGTATAGTTTCCTCTTCCATCAAAGGATTTTGGGGAAACACCTTTAAAATCCCTCACTCTTGGAAGAACAATATAGACAAGTTTATGAAGGAATTCATACATCCTTTCCCGCCTGAGTGTTACCATACAACCTATCGACATACCTGCTCTTAATTTAAAAGAAGCGATAGATTTTTTCGCTTTTGTTATAACCGGCTTCTGGCCTGAGATCATTGCAATATCACCTGAAGCAGCATCAAGAGTCTTTACATTCTGAATTGCCTCGCCAACACCGATATTTATGACAATCTTTTCAATTTTCGGCAATTGCATAACATTTTTGTATTTGAATCTTTGCATTAACGCCGTTACTACTTCCTTTTCATAAAAATCCATATATGCCGTTTTCAACTAATGCCTCCTGCTTACTTATCAATAACCTCATTACATTTCTTGCAGAATCTAACTTTTTTCCCGTCTTCAAGTATCTTTTTGCCTATCCTTACAGGTTTGGAACATTTTTCGCAAAAAATCATTACATTTGAAACATGGATTAGACTCTCCTTCTCCATTACTCCGCCTTTTGTTTTCTGGCTTGGTTTCACATGTTTTTTTATCATGTTTACTTTTTCAACAATCAATCTATCTTTTTTCTTGGCAATTCTTAATACTTTTCCTGTTTTTCCTTTATCCTTACCTGTCTTTACCATAACAAGATCATTTTTCTTTACGTGATATTGCTTTTCCATATTATCCTCACACTACTTCGGGTGCCAACGACACGATCTTCATGAATTTCTTTGCCCGTAGCTCTCTTGCTACTGGTCCAAAAATCCTGGTTCCTATCGGTTCATTGTATTGATTTATTATTACAGCAGAGTTGTCGTCAAACTTTACATACGAACCATCTACTCTTCTGATTTCTTTCTTTGTTCTTACTATCACAGCTTTAACAACATCACCTTTTTTAACTTTTGAATTCGGGATCACTTCTTTTACAGAGGCTACAATAATATCCCCAACGGTTCCATATCTCTTTTTAGAACCCCCAAGGACCCTGATGCATCCTAATTTTTTAGCGCCTGAATTATCCGCAACCTCAAGTTTAGTTCTCTCCTGAATCATCCTTCACCACCTCTTCCTGAACAAGAATGGGCTCCACTTTTTTAATAATCGCTTTTACCAACCATCTTTTCTCTTTGCTTAATGGTCTTGATTCAACAATCAAGACTCTATCTCCCATTGAACATCTGTTCTCCTCATCATGTGCTTTGTATCTCTTTTTTGTACTGATATACTTGTGGTACATCGAATGCTTAAATGATCTTGAAACTTCTACTATTACCGTTTTATCCATCTTATTTTTAACTACCACACCTGTTATCTTCTTTTTGTTTGCGTCAGCTTTCAATTCCATGCTTAACCTCAAATTATAGTAAGCTTATAAATACTGCCTCTTTGCTGCTATCTTTTTCGAATAACAAACTTTCATTTATTATTAACTGTTTATCTGCTTATACCTGATAACTGTCTCTATTCTTGCAATATCTTTTTTTATTATAGCTATTCTTGCATTATTCTCAAGCTGACCGGTAGAATGCTGGAATCTTAAATTAAAAAGCTCCTCTTTAAAATCTTTTTTCCTTTTTTTGAGCTCCTCTGTTGTCAACTCTCTCAGTTCCTTAGCTTTCATTGTTCCTCACTTCTCGCAATAAATCTTGTTCCTATTGGAAGTTTAAATGATGCTATCCGTAAGGCTTCTTTCGCCTTATCTTCAGGGACGCCTTCTATTTCATACAGTACTTTTCCAGGCAATACAACGGCCACCCATCCTTCAGTACTGCCCTTGCCCTTTCCCATTCTCGTTTCAGCGGGTTTCTTTGTTATTGGTTTATCAGGGAATACGCGTATCCAAACTTTTCCTGTTCTTTTTACATACCTTGTAAGAGCAATCCTTGCTGCTTCAATCTGTCTTGCCGTAATTCTTCCGCATTCAACTGCCTGCAACCCAAAATCCCCGAAACTTACTTCGTTGCCTCTGCTGGCAGTACCTGTCATTCTTCCTTTTTGCTGTTTTCTATACCTGACCCTCTTAGGTGAAAGCATTACACTGCCTCCTGATACACTTCGCCTTTAAAAATCCACACCTTAACGCCTATGACACCATATTTTGTCTGCGATATTGCGAAACCATAATCTATATCAGCCCTGATTGTCTGAAGCGGAACGCGTCCCTCTCGATACCACTCTGTACGTGCCATTTCTGCCCCTGCCAATCTGCCTGCACACATTGCCTTAATTCCTTTTGCGCCGAATTTCATGGCCTGAGACACATTTCTCTTCATCGCTCTTCTGAAGGATACTCTTCTTTCAAGCTGCAACGCTACATTTTCTGCAACAAGCTGAGCGTCTACCTCGGGTCTTTTCACTTCGGTAATATTCAATATAACTTCCTTCTCCGTAATCCTCTGCAGTTCCTTTTTAAGATTTTCTACTTCTGCACCCTTTCTTCCGATAACAAGCCCGGGTCTGGCTGTAAATATATTCACCTTTACTCTTTTATCTTTATTGGCCGCTCTTTCGATCTCAACCCTGGATATACCTGCCTGGTGCAATTTTTCTTTCAGAAACTTCTTGATTCTGATATCTTCATGCAAAAAAATTGCATAATTTTTTGCTGCAAACCATTTAGAATCCCAAGTTTTAATTACTCCCAGTCTAAAACCATAAGGATGTGTCTTTTGACCCATTTAACCTCCAATATTAAGATTCATCCAGCACCAAGGTGATGTGGCTTAATCTCTTTCTTATCTTAGATGCCCTTCCCATAGCCCTCGGTAAAAACCGTTTCAACATTGGTCCACCATCGACTATTACATTCTTAACAAAAAGACTGTCTATATCCACATACTTTTTTTGCTTTGCATTGGCAATCGCACTATCAAGAAGTTTTTTAAGGATAAAAGACGCCTTTTGAGGCATATACATGAGAATACCTGTTGCATCATTGACGTTTTTCTTCTTTATAACTTCTCCTACAATTCTGACTTTTCGTGGAGAAATTCTTATCATTTTCGCTTTTGCCACAATTTCCATTTTATTTATTCCTTCCTTTTCACAACTTTTGCTTTCCTGTCTCCTGAATGGCTATGAAATATTCTCGTCGGAGAAAATTCGCCAAGCTTATGACCAACCATTTCCTCTGTCACAAAAACTGGTATAAATTTCTTCCCATTGTGAACTGCAAAAGTCAGCCCAATAAAATCTGGTGTGATAGTTGAACTTCGGTACCATGTTTTTATAACCTTTGAGCTCTTCGTCCCCTTTGCTGCTAAGGCCTTTTCAATTAACTTTTCATTTACGAATGGCCCTTTCTTTAAAGACCTTGCCACATGTACCTCCCTAACCTCTTAGCTTTATTATATATTTATCAGTTCTTTTATTTTTTCTTGTTTTTAAGCCTTTAGATAACTGCCCCCAGGGAGAACATGGATGCCTTCCGCCCTTTGATCTTCCTTCGCCGCCACCTAATGGATGATCTACGGGGTTCATAGCCGTTCCTCTGACAGTAGGTCTTGTACCTTTCCATCTTGTTTTGCCAGCCTTGCCTATAGTGACATTCTCGTGGTCAATATTTCCTACCTGTCCAATTGTCGCCATACAAGTTAAAAGTATGAGCCTTACTCCTCCGGATGGCAATCTTACATGTCCATACGCACCTTCTTTTGCCACAAGCTGTGCATAATTACCTGCACTTCGTGCAATCTGTCCACCTTTTCCTGGCTTCATTTCTACGTTATGAACAAATGTTCCGGCTGGGATATATTTTAAAGGAAGCGCATTTCCCTCATTTATTTCGGTATCCGATTTTTTACTTGCAATAATCACGGCACCAACTTTTAACTTAAGCGGTGCAAGAATATATCTTTTTTCACCATCAACATAATTTATAAGTGCAATGTTTGCAGATCTGTTCGGGTCATACTCAATGCTTGCAACTTTACCGGGAATTTCATATTTATTCCGCTTGAAATCTATAACTCTGTAGTTTCTTTTATGTCCACCGCCAATATGTCTTGTTGTTATCCTGCCATAATTATTTCTGCCGCCTGATCTTTTAACAGGTTCTAATAAAGATTTTTCCGGTTTATCCTTTGTAATCTCCTCAAAGGTATTAATGCTCATGAATCTTCTACCGGCAGATGTTGGCTTATATTCCTGTATACCCATTATGCACCCTCAAAAATAGCTATTTTGTCTTTTGGACTCAGTTTAACAACTGCCTTTTTCCAGTCAGGCTTTTTTCCTGAGAACTTTCCAACTCTTTTTGTTTTGCCTTGCATTTTCGCTACCTGCACTGAAACAACCTTTACCTTAAAAAGTTTTTCTATTGCCTTTTTAATTTCTATTTTATTTGTATCTCTTTGAACTTCAAAAACATACTGATTTCCTGTTTCTTTCAAAAAAGAACTTTTTTCTGTTATTATAGGTTTTATAATTATATCGTACTCAATCATTGTACCAGCACCTCTTCAACCTTCCGCAGAGCATCCAGCGTAAAAATAAGCTGTTCATGTTTTATTACATCGTATACGTTTAAACCGTCAGTTCTTAGTATTTTAACAAAAGGTATGTTTCTCGCTGATTTTTCGATAATTTCATCTTTTTTGTCAATAATAAAAAGTGGTTTTGTAAGTTTTAGAATATCAACTATTCCTTTAAATGTCTTTGTACTAAAATTTTCTAAGGCAAGTTTATCAAGTATCTTCATATTAGATTCTGTATATCTTACAGTTAAAGCTGATCTTAATGCACTTCGTCTTACTTTTTTAGGCACAGAATAGCTGTAATCTCTTTGATGTGGTCCGAATACAACACCACCACCCACTTGAATAGGCGCCCTTATATTCCCCTGTCTGGCTCTTCCGGTTCCCTTTTGTTTAAAAAGTTTTCTTCCGCTTCCTTTTACATCTTTTCGTGTTTTTGTCGATGCTGTCCCTCTTCTTCTCCCTGCAAGCTGCATTTTTACAACATCATGCATAAGATAGGTTTTAACCTCGACATTAAACACTTCATCCTTTATCTCAATTTCACCTATTTTTTCGCCTTTTATATCAAGCAAATCTGCCGTTGCCATTATAAACTCCTCAGGACTTTATTTCCACATCAACACCTGCTGCAAGTTCCAATTTCATCAGGGCATCTACTGTTTGTTGTGTCGGATCAACAATATCAATCAATCTTTTGTGTGTTCTCACTTCAAACTGTTCCCTCGATTTTTTATCAATATGCGGCGAACGTAACACACAAAATTTTTGTATTCTTGTTGGCAATGGAACAGGTCCAACAACATGTGCCCCGGTTTTCTTTGCAGCATCCACTATTTCTTTTACCGATTGATCAAGCAATCCATGATCAAAGGCCTTCAGGCATATCCTGATTCTCTGCCTCATCTTTTTCCCCTCTACTCTATAATCTCAGTGACAACGCCGGCTCCAACAGTCTTTCCACCTTCCCTTATAGCAAAACGGAGTTCTTTCTCAAGGGCAATGGGGGTAACAAGCTCAACAATGATAGTTACATTAT
>JAPLKB010000051.1 GCA_026388275.1 Pseudomonadota bacterium | reverse complement strand
CTCGAAGTTGCCGCTTGGTCTGATAAAACTTTGATTTGTCCGGGTCATTTCTCCTCCTTTTCTTTTAAGAAAAAGCAGAATAAATAATGATCCTTAGCAGTCTAACGGTCAATAAATTTTGTTACGTATAGGTAGGTGGAAAGCGTAATTTTCAAGATTGATTCGATTCAAACATTTGTTTCTACGAAATTCTTCCTGTAATGCTGTTCTTGCTGCGTTCTTTTAACATGCAATACTTCGAACGGTAATGGTTAATACCGCGGAATTATATTGACATTATTTTAGCGCAATAAGAGAATAGAACTAATATGATATGTAAATAGCGGACAAGAAAGTTTGATCGTCGGTTAACGCACATATGTGAAGGAAATATTATGGATAACAGGCCCTTGTCAAAAAAATTGAACCAAAACGAGAAAGGTATATTAAAGAATCATATCGAGCAACTTATCATGAGTGCCAAATGTGGAATGGTTGAGGTGGCCAAAGGGAAATTTTTGGGAAAAGATCCTTCCTTTGATCCAGACATATTGTGCAAAATCAGATCTTTTTTGGAAAGCATCGATTATATTGACGAAAGGGAAATCTACGATTTTTTCAATCGTTGGTTGTTATCCATTATGCAATCGCTTGAAGACCTTGAACCTGTTCTTAAATCCAAGGCTTTAAAGGACGAAACATTGATTAAAGAATTTACAGAAATGATTTGTGAAGATCTTCTTTTATGGCCTCTAAAATATCAGGTTTTGGTTCCTCTTCCCTCAGTTCGGTTGCCGACAGATTACACCCTTCGTATTTCTGACGAGATAGAACTTTTTAAAATGACGCAAGAAAAGATGTCAACGAGTTATCCACCGATAAAGACAGAAAATATCGACGAATCCAGTGTCAAATACTCCAGATCCGTTCCAGTAGCAAGTATTTCATATATTGCTTTGACAGCTTACGGTTCTGAAAAAGGAGGGACATCTTCGGCTCTTTTTATGTCTGGAATCCGTTCCCTTAAAATCGTGGTGGCCGCTCTTGTTGCATGTAAATTGTTTAAGACAGGCTCGGATCAAAATGGATGGCAAAAAATATTTTCCCCATACGACTTATTGTGTGTTGAGGATGCTAAGGGATGTTATTGCAGATATTCAGAAGCGAAGGAAGGGTATTATTGGAAATTGCCCGATGAGGTGTGGAACTATTTGGTTACTTTAGAGCTCGACCTTGAATCACTAACTCGTTTAGATTTGGACAAAGCTCGCATTGAGAAGAAAAAGCAAAATAGAGATCTTGTACAAAAAGAGTTACATAATATGTTGCAACAAAAACTGAAGAATATACAAAAGCTGTTTCCATCTACCGAAGGGACCAAACGAGAAAAGGATGGTGAGCGAGTTAAAACAGCCTTGGAGTGGTTTTTTGAAGGACTTATGAACCCCAACAAGACCTTTTCCTTCATACAATTTGCCATAGCCCTTGAGGCGTTGTTTGGTGAGGAAAATGATAATAGGAGGAGTGGCGTCACTGAAAGGTTGTCTAACCGATTTGCCTATTCTATCGCCAAAAACCCAGTGGAAAGAAGAGAAGTACACGATAAAATAGCGTCAATATATGAAGTTCGCTCCACAATTGTACACACTGGAAAAATTGCTTTAACGGAATCAGTCTACAAAGATTATAATATTTTAAAAGAGTACCTTATGGACGGACTATCTCAAGAAATTAGTCTTTTGATCTAATTGAAAGAAGCAAAACCAACCTTAATATCGGTAACTTTTTAATTAAACTGAAATGTTTCTTGAACCTCTGACATGCCCCAAAAAACATATCCAGTTTCTCCGTAAGACTCTGGACAGAAAAGGTTGATAGAAATCATGTCGTTTATTAATAAATTTTTCTATTTCATCTGGTAATTAGAGCATTTATGTTAAAAGCTACACTCTCGCTTTGTACGTGCTATAATAACCATACCAATAATGATATAAGAGACACATGGCTATTGATAATCTTTACCTTTCAAGAACAACAAAGCCGCTTGCACGCATTATTTCAGTTCTAAATCAAGGCGCTATCATCGTTGGCTTCGTCATCAGATCCTCGACGTACTGCTATCGTACGCCTACGTCTCTTCTTCTTGCCGCCTTGATATCATCCTTGATTTAGAACTGGAATTAGCCCTCACACCTGCGGAACAGGTTTTTTATCGTTTTGTTTCACCAGTACAATCTCCGGGGCTGTTTCAACCTGATTTTCTATGAATGAGACTAAGACCCGCAGTTCATCAAGGTATGTCTGAATATCTGATTTCGCATACATCCCGGTCTTTTTCTCAAAGTATGATTTTGCATTTTGTAAGACAGTAACCTTCTTTTTAATAGGTATGGGTTTCTGGTCTGTTGACCCCGGTTTTCTCCTTTTGTACGCGGTGAGTTTCTTTTCAAGTACTCTATTTGTTACAGGTGTCTCCATTATTTCATCAAATATGGTAAAAAAGTCAGGACTTCCAAGGTTAGCGGCAAAGAGATATCCCTGTGAAAGTGCGCCACGAAGGTGCATGAAAGATGAGGGCAGGCCCCTCGGAGCCGGTTTACAGGAACAGGCTTCAAACCACCTTAAGCTGCGTTGGTAAAGAGCCGGTGTGGTGAGCGTTAACGGAAAAGGTCTCGCATGACGGGATCAGGTATGAATCAAGGAGACGAACGTAAGTGAATCGCTGATGACGTGTCGAAAGGTTAAAGACGATGTCAAAACCGGGGAGTTTCATAGCCCCGGGATAAGTTCAGATGATACCTGTTTACAGGCTGAACGGCATCCGGTATGGAGGCGGCGTCAACTTGATTCAGGCTTTCATGTGCAACGTGGGAACCTGTCGTTCCGATGATAAGGGAGAAATTCAAGTGGAGGACCCACAAGAGTGAGAGTACCGATGCGGGGCACAGGGGCGGACCACTCCGTAGTAGCTATGAAGGACGGTAATGTGTCTGGAGCGAAGGGGGTGGATTGTCCAGCCCGACTCAAAGGTCAACCATTTTATGGGAGGAACCGGTGAAGAAGGCAAAGTCGTTTGAGATTCCCAAGAAGGTAGTAGTTGAAGCGTGGAAACAGGTAAAAGCGAATAAGGGGGCAGCAGGTGTAGACAAAGAATCAATCGCAGACTTTGAAAAGAATCTGAACAACAATCTCTACAGAATATGGAACCGTATGGCGTCGGGAAGCTATATCCCTCCCCCGGTAAGGACGGTAGCAATACCAAAGAAGACAGGGGGCAAAAGGATACTTGGCATTCCTTCGGTGGCCGACAGGGTAGCTCAGATGGTAGTAAGGCTGTATTTCGAACCTGTTGTGGAGCCACATTTCCATGAAGACTCATACGGATACAGACCAAACAAATCAGCAATACAAGCGGTTGGTATTACAAGAAAGCGGTGCTGGCAATATAACTGGGTGCTCGAATTTGACATTATTGGTCTCTTTGACAACATTGACCATGAGCTTCTGATGCAGGCAGTAAGGAAACACACAAAGAGCAGATGGATGCGTTTGTATATCGAAAGATGGCTCAAAGCTCCGTTTCTCAACGATGGCGCATTGACTGAGAGAACGAAAGGAACCCCGCAAGGGGGCGTGGTAAGTCCGCTCCTTTCTAATCTCTTTCTTCATTATGCGTTTGACGCATGGATGAAACGGAACTATCCGCATCTCCCGTTTTGCCGCTATGCCGATGATGGTGTTATCCATTGTCGGACAGAACTGCAGGCACGCATGATCAGGAAGGTCTTAGAAGAAAGATTTCTACGATGTAAGTTGGAGCTGCACCCGGAGAAAACACGCATTGTGTATTGTAAAGATACCAGCCGGAAAGAGGAATACCCCGTAATAAGCTTTGATTTTCTCGGATTTACCTTTCGTCCGAGGCTATCAAAGAATCAATGGGGGAAATATTTCGTCAACTTTTCTCCTGCGGTAAGCAATAAAGCAGGGAAGGCGATGAGGCAAAAGATTCGGCGATGGAATCTGCACCTCAGAAGTGATTTATCCCTTGAAGACCTGTCACGGATAGTCAGTCCTTTTATAAGAGGCTGGATAAACTATTACGGAAGCTTTTACAAATCCGCGCTGTACCGGATACTTGATCATCTGAATACAACACTGGTCAGATGGGCAAGAAGGAAATTTAAGAGGTTGAGACACCATTACACCAATGCGATATACTGGTTAGGGGGTGTTGCCAAAAGACAGCCCTCTTTATTCCCGCACTGGCAGATTGGTATACGGCCTACGGCTGGATAATGGGAGCCGGATGAGCTGAGAAGTTCAAGTCCGGTTCTGAGAGAGCGCAGGGGGGAAGTTCCCTTGCGCCACTCACCAGGAAGTTTTCCACTGAAAATTACGTCCTGAATTTTAGGAACGAGTTTTAGAAGTGATATCGTGTTATACAGCGTTGTTATTGACTTTGCGGAGATTTCAATTATTGCACCAACAGTTGGTGCAACTCCTCCAGGCAGGTCTTCAGGCCTCCTCTTGTAACTCACTAATATGCTCATCACCCCATCCAGATTATATCCCTTGTCCGGATGTTTCGCCTGAATATATGTAAGAATTCCTTTGGCCTGATCTATGGGATTCAAGTCTTCTCTCTGGAGGTTTTCTGTCAATTGGATAGCCAGTATTTCATCCTTTTGGGTGACTGTATGAACAATTCTTGCCGGGATTGTTTCCATACCGAGTTTTTGGGCTGCCAGATACCGTCTTTCACCGCAGATGAACGAATCTGTTCTTCCACTATAATGCTTCCCAGAGGCAGGTACAGAAATTCCGGGCTTTCCATTATTTTCTTTGTTGCCATAATACCCCTTTTTGAAATTCAGTGAATAGTGAACAGTGAATAGTGAATAGTTAAAAGGCAGTGAACAGTTAAAGACATTTTATTAATCCGGTAATCATTTTATTGGTTTCGTTAATGTTGGTATGGATATCAATAGCTTCAGTTTTCTTCAAAAAACCCAATTCCTCAGAAAGCAGCACCTGAGTCTCCAGCTCTGCTAATGACCCGAGTGCTACATACAAAAACTGTTTATACTCCTTATTATACCTTCTCATGAAACCTTCGGCTATGTTTGAAGGTACTGACACAGCAGATCTCCGCATCTGACTTATTATTCCGTAAGTCTCTTTTGCAGGAAAAGAATCTGTTTCTTGATAAATAACCTTTGCTAATTCCATACTAGTTTGCCATATCTTCAAATCCTTGAAATTTTTAATCTTATCTTCCATTTTTTACTATTCACTAAATACTATTCACTATTCACTGCCTTTAGAAAACCGCGAAGCTTCTAAATTAACCATGAACAGGCTTTAGCGGTAATGTAAAATAGAATGTGGCGCCTTCATCTATCTTTCCTTCGGCCCATACCCTGCCGCCATGCCGGGAAATTATCCTTTGTACAATTGTGAGTCCGATGCCTGTTCCCTCATATTCGGTATCGCTGTGCAGCCTCTGAAAGGCACCGAAGATCTTTTCTGCATTTTCCATATCAAAACCTGCGCCGTTATCCTTCACAAAAAATATATTTTCGTCTTTTCCTGCTTCCCCGCCTACCTCGATGACTGCAACATCTTTGTGTTTAGTAAATTTAACCGCATTGGAAAGAATGTTCAAAAATACCTCGCGTATCATTGAAGGATCGCCGATTCCATGAGGGACATTATTGATTAAAAGTTTAAACTGACGTCCCTGGTTTATCATCTTAAGCTCTTCGAAAACATCTCTTGCAATCTCGCTGATATCCATGTCCTCAACCTCGAAATCTTTTCTTTTCAAACGTGACAATGTAAGGAGGTCATCTATCAACCGGTTCATCTGCTTTGTACTTTTAAGAATTGCATCGAGATATATTTGTGCCTTTTCATTAAGGTCTTTTCCATATTTTTTTGAGAGCATACGGGAAAACCCTTCGATACTTATGAGAGGTGTACGGAGGTCATGGGAAACCGAATATGAAAACGCCTCAAGCTCTTTGTTTGCATCCTCAAGCTGTATAGTGCGTTGCCTTACCCTTTTTTCCAGTTCCTCGTTCAACTGTCGGACTTCCCTTTCCGCCCTTTTTAAATCCGTTATATCCATAAACGATAGAACACTTTTCTGTGTTCCGTGTACCAGATCAACCGTAATGGAAATATCCCTTGCATCCCCTTGTCTGGTAATGAACTTTATCTCATAATTTTTCGGGGTGGAATCAGGATCGATTCTTCGTAAGTTATGATAATGCAGCATCTTTTCAAGGTCATCTTTAGCAATAAATTCTGTCCAGCTTTTTTTGGACTGCAACTCGTCATTTGAATAGCCTGATAATCTTTGAAACTGCATGTTTGCAAGAGAAATTGTAGTATCCCCCTCACTTATAATAGTAGCGGTTCCGGTATTTTCAAAAACAGTCTTATACAATTCTTCTGAATTTTTCATAGAATACATTTCTCGACAAAATTTATTTTAACCGAATTGCAAAAATACATAAAGGTTTTTTTAATCTTTTCATGAGGATTGTCTATGGGAAGAGGCGATAAGGCTTCTGGCGTTTTAATAGGGGCTAAATATTGGCTTATTTCGTAAATAAGTTGCATTTATAGTGTATGGTCTTATGTCTGCTTGTCATAGAAAAGCCCTCCTGCAAAGCTGACAGATGATTGGCCATCGGTCCACTGTTTGTAGCTGACTATTTTACCCATACTGCCTTCGAGCAATTTTAGCTGGAAATATATCGGGGTCAGTCCGCATATCCTGCGTCTGTCTCCTTCATTTTGAATTGTTTTGAAAAAACCGTCTGCATCAACATTGCCGATGCACCTTAAAAGCTCCTCGTCTTTTGCGCTGGATTGACCGAGCGTCAGAGCATCAAGGCTGTACTTGTCTCCGAATTGCGCCCCAATGTGTGCAAGATCGGCTGCTGATATGATGATATATGGTTTTCCGTATCGGGTGAGAACTGATTTAAAATTATCAATAATATCTTTTAGCTCCCGGTCTGTTTCAATATCTCTGTCGCCTTTCATATATTCGTACAACGAGCCTGTAAGGATCGGAAGAATTTCAAAATCATCCTGGATCACAAACTGAAGCAGCGGCAACTGGAGTTCGATTGAGTGTTCGTTCCTGTGGGGCCACTCATTGATGTAGTTTTTTAGTACATCATTATCCTTAATGAGCGTGCAAAAATCTTCCGAGTTTGGTATTACATCAAGCGGTGTCGAAAAGCTTTTCAATGATATGTTCCATATTTTTTCAGTAGAGTAGTGTGATGTGCCTAATATAATGAGAAGGGATTTACCCTGGCCTTTTAAGGAATTATAGGTATCACAATACACCTCTGCCCCTCTTTCGTAATCGATATGGGGGGCAAGTACACCTGTAATCCTGCCATAAGGTGTTTCTTTCTTTTCTGTCCTGAACATTTCATCAAGGAATGAAAGCAATTCCATTCTGTTTGCCTGATAACTCTTTCCCGCATGGAATGGCATCCTGACAGGGTCATTTTCATACGTTTCTTTCAACCCGGCAAGATGCTGCTTAAAGTTTTCACTCAAGAGGAGTAGATTTTTATCCATATCTTCAACGAGCTTCTGAATGTGTTCGATATAAAGAAGCTCGCCGAAGGCTTTCATATATTCTGCCTGAATGTCCCGTAAGGACCTTGTTCCGTCCATAAGAGAAAGAAGAAAAACCAGATCCTTTGATACAATAAGGGAGTTTTCCATAATCCCTTCCGCATCGTTGAGTATTACCAGTTCCTTTCCTTCATGCTGAATGGGATGTGCTTCAATATACCGTATTTTCGGATAGTCCATGGCAATTATATAGCATAATCATCACAAAGAGGCAAAAGAAGTCCGAATCTGCAGAATCGTTATGATGAATACAGCTACCAGACATGCCTTATAAAAACAATGCAGCTGATTGCTGTGAAATGTTTAATAATGTATTTGGCCTTTGTGAATTAATCAGTTTTATCAGGTGTGCAGTTGATTTTAAATAAAATCTACAACTCCACTCTCAATATTATAATATGCGCCTGCCACTTTCAATTTGCTTTCCTTTACCTGTTCAGAAAGAATCGGTTTTGAAGATATAATCTGGTTGACAACAAGTTCGACATTGGCCTTAATGGCATTGTCAATCAGATCGCCGGACTGGTTTCTCACTTTTTCTACAGCAGGTGCAATAGCATTCACAATACAGGCAATATGGCCATGTGCTTCACCGCCCTGAACGGTTGCACTTACTGCGCCGCATTTTCCGTGACCGAGTACTATAACAAGCTCAGTGCCCAGGTGGCCAACAGCATATTCAATGCTCCCAAGGGCAACATCATCGATAATATTGCCGGCAACACGTATAACGAAAAGGTCACCCAAACCTTGATCAAAAATTATTTCCGGGGGTATGCGTGAATCTGAGCAGCCTACTATTACGGCAAAAGGCTTCTGACCTTTTGAGACTTCATTACGACGTTCGGACGTCTGATTAGGATGGATAGGTTTTGAAGCTGTAAACCGTTCGTTGCCTTTTATTAATTTTTGCATGGCCTCTTCAATTTTCATTTGTCGCTCTCCTTAATTGTTTTTATGTATTGTCAAAAGTTATCACATTCGTTTTGTTTGTGTAGCATTTAACAGCTATTTTCTCCTGGTCAGTCAGCGGCATGATTGGGATATTCATCTTCGGCGCTCTGCTTCGACTTGCGATCCTACATCGTACGTTCAGTACGATTACGGCCTGCAAGTCTCACAGCCCATCCGAATCTGAAACATCCCTGCCATGCCGCTGCCTACCCAAGCCTGATTCACATATACGTTTATGTGAATCAGGCGGAAATGAAGAAATCCTTCTTCATTTCCCATACTTCCTGTTGCCTCTCCCTTATTATGACTTGTAAGGGCTTATCTTTATTCAACCTTCTTATCAATTTTTCATTCAACTTTTGACAATACCTGTTTTTTATAAGTCGGCTACTCGTGTTTTCTGTCCCAAACTACCGAATCAAAATGATGACCATTATATTTTTTAATAATTTTATTTTTCTTAAGGTCTCATATCTGAAGCAATATATTAAAAGATTCACAAGGAATCATCAAGAGATTTTAAAAACCCGGTGAAAACGTTTATTAATAATTAAAGTTCTTTGTCTTTATTAAAAAACGCAATATTTTGCCTTTAAAATCTTGTATCGTGCATAGATTGCTGTAGAATAATGGCTTATTAATGTCGGGCAAATGGCGATTATATTTTAATTATTAACAATGATGTTTTGTAACACTATTATTGTGAAAATATTAACAAAATTCTATTGACAACATATTATAGAGATGTTTAGAATAAAACGTTCTAAACAGAAAGCTAAATAGCAGCATAATCAATATTAATCAGGAGGTTGAAATGGCAGAGGAGAAAACGATGGATAGGTTTCCCCCATCAAAAGCGTTTGTTGATCAGGCATACATTAAAAGTAGAGAAGAGTATGAAAAAATGTGGAAGCAGTCAGTTGAAGATCCGGAAACATTCTGGGGCAATGTAGCAAAAGATCTGTTCTGGTTTAAACCATGGTTAAAGGTTAACAGAGAAGATTTTGCCAAAGGTCAGTTGGAATGGTTTGTCGGCGGTAAGACAAATATATCTTATAACTGTCTTGATTTTCAGGTTGCAAAAGGAAAAGGCGACAAGGTAGCACTTATTTTCCAGGGAGAACCTGAAGATGATGTAAAGAAATACACATACAAACAGATGTTGACAGAAGTTTCCAAGTTTGCAAATGTCCTGAAGAAAAAAGGCGTCCGCAAGGGTGACAGGGTTGCAATTTATCTTCCTATGATCGGCGAACTCCCCATCGCAATGCTTGCCTGTGCAAGAATCGGCGCTGTCCACACAATCGTCTTCGGCGGTTTCTCTGCTGAAGCATTGAGGGACAGAGTTCTTGACGCCGGCGCAAAGGTTGTCATCACGGCAAACGGCTACTGGAGATCAGGGAAGCACGTAAGCTCCAAGGCAAATTCTGATATAGCCTGTGATCTTTCGGCAAAAGAAGGCCACACTGTTGATAAAGTTATTGTAGTAAAGAGACTCGACGGTTTTGACGTTCCCATGAAGGCAGGAAGAGACACATACTGGAATGATGAAATGGCTGCATCTGATATCAGTGATGTATGTCCTGCAGAGGAAATGGACGCAGAAGATCCGTTGTTTATACTTTACACATCAGGCTCAACAGGCAAGCCGAAGGGCGTGCTTCACACTATCGGCGGCTATATGGTCTATACATATCTTACATTCAAATACATCTTTGACTATAAAGACGGCGAAGTTTTCTTCTGTACCGCAGATATCGGCTGGGTTACAGGTCACTCATATATCGTTTACGGACCATTTGCAAACGGTGCAACTTCCGTTATGTTCGAGTCTGTTCCTACATTCCCGAACCCTGACAGATTCTGGCAGATAGTTGAGAAGTTCAAAGTTAATAGTTTCTATACAGCACCGACGGCAATCAGAGCCCTTGCAAAAGAAGGCGAAAAATGGCCAAAGGGCAGAGACCTTTCATCTTTGAAATTGCTCGGTTCAGTCGGCGAACCTATCGGTCCTGAGGCATGGCTGTGGTATTATAATAACGTAGGCGGCGGAAAATGCCCCATCGTAGATACCTGGTGGCAGACAGAGACAGGCGGCATTCTTATTACCGGTCTTCCTGGCGCATGGGCGCAGAAGCCGGGTTCAGCATCACTTCCGTTTTTTGGCGTTCATGCCCGTGCTCTGCAGTCAAGATCATCGGCAGACATGCCGGCAGTAGACGCACCGGTAAATGAACAGGGCGAACTTTGCATTACAAGGTCATGGCCCGGCATGATGAGAGGCGTTTTCGGCGAACCTGAAAGATTTTTCAATACATATTTTGTGCAGCAGCCAGGTTTCTATTTCTCCGGCGACGGTGCAAGAAAAGATGAAGACGGCTATTTCTGGCTTATGGGCCGCATAGATGACGTTGTTAATGTATCAGGTCACAGAATGGGTACTGCAGAGGTTGAAGCAGCCCTCAATTCTTTTGCTGTGGCAGTCGCAGAGTCAGCCGTTGTCGGTTTCCCTCACGATATTAAGGGCGAAGATCTTTACGCATATGTTATCCTGAAAACAGGCGCTACAGCAAGCGACGACCTTAAGAAACAGCTTGTAGCCCATGTAAGGAAAGAGATCGGACCTATCGCAGCTCCAGGCAAAATCCAGTTTGTATCAGGTCTGCCGAAGACACGTTCCGGCAAGATCATGAGAAGAATTCTGAGAAAGGTTGCTTCAGGTGAGATAGATCAGATTGGCGATACCACAACGCTTGCCGATCCGGCAGTAGTTGATGAGATCGTAAAAGGAAGACAATAATATTATAACAGCATAACCACAGGGCCCTCGAGGGGAAATCCTCGGGGGCCTTTTTTATCAGGCTCTCTAATGTTTATGGAGTGAATTTTTGTCTTTTTCGATTAATTCCACAAAAGAATATCATCTGAATCGATTGAATTCGCTGGGATGGGAATTGACTATTTGTAATGCCCTATATCCGGAAAATACTCCAATTAGAAAATTGTTGACCCACAATGACTCATATGGACATTTACTGTACGATTATTTAAAAAAAATGCTTCCTATGGATCGTATCAGAAAGATTATCGAGATAGGCGGAGGTTATGGCTATCTCATGAAGGATTTTCTCGACAGGAACAATTCTCTCTCGCCTTGTATGCTGGATATTTCCCCGTTTCTTATCGGAAAACAAAAAGAAACCCTTGAGCACTATGATGTTTTATACAAAGAGGAAGATTTCCTGGAAACCGATCCGGCATTTCTCACCGGATTTGATCTGGCAATTTTAAATGAAAATTTGGGAGATTTTCCTGCGATTGTCAATATAAGCAAAAAGGAACTGCAGACACTGTCTCAGACCGATAATGAACAATTGTTAAGGGCATCGGTTCTAATTGAGAGATACAGTTTACATAGATCTGCAAACGAATCATTCAATATGAATATCGGTGCCATAGAGGCTCTGGAAAAACTTTGTAAAGCGGGAGTTGCTAATATTTTTTTAAGCGAGCACAGTTGTGAAGCACAAGTGCCTGAGTATCTTCGTTCTTTTGTCCAAATCATATCAACAGGTAATCCTGAGAAGATATCTCTTATGGGACATGATGAATACTCTATGAAATTCTCTGATCTTGAATTTGTTGCCAATGCCTTTGGCTATGACTTTAAACGAGGTTCCTTCACAGATTTTATTAAATTTGACATGACGGAAGAAATAAAGATTGCTCTTGTATCGCGGGGACGATATAAA
Source organism: Pseudomonadota bacterium (assembly GCA_026388275.1). Lineage (NCBI taxonomy): Bacteria > Pseudomonadati > Pseudomonadota > Pseudomonadota bacterium. The sequence goes on along the minus strand of JAPLKB010000051.1, from coordinate 275 downwards.
GATGAAGACGAGATCATGTGTCATTTCATTGAAGACCTCTACAAGTATGAATATCTCCTTCTTACAAAAGATACAAATCTATTGCAAGAACTAATGATCGAACAACATCAAGAGTAGTTTTGGTAGTGATTGTCTTATTCCAATTCTAAATCAAACACACATGCCGACTTGTCGGCACAAAAAGGAATGAAAATGTCGCCAGATGCCTCCTTTTTATAGTAAGAATATCCATGTAGTCATTCCAATAAGGAGGGGTCACATGGATATAATCGTTG
>JAPLKB010000050.1 GCA_026388275.1 Pseudomonadota bacterium | reverse complement strand
TTGTGTAAACTGCATTGGGAATTCTTTTCATTTTGACACCTCCATTGTCGTATTGTACATCAACTTTGGTGTCTACTAAAAACATCTTACGTCACTTTAAATGATTCGCTTGTTGTGTCAACGGCTGAACGAATCTGTTCTTCCACTATAATGCTTCCAAGAGGCAGGTACAGAAATTCCGGGCTTTCAACTGTTTTCTTTGTTGCCATTTTTACCCCCTTTTGTTTCAGTGAATAGTCGTTAGTGAACAGTGAATAGTCATAACATATCTACTGCCTTAACCGCTATTCACTGTTCACTATTCACTGCTTTTAATATCCCTCAATGCTGTTCTTTATTTTAACCAATATTATAAATCTGTCAAGTTTATTTAATCAAAAGTTTCCCCGTTACAAATCCGGGGATGTTCCATAGAAAATTAAAACAGCTTGATGTTCTTATTGAACTTGTTAGAAAAAATAAATATTGTTAAAAAAAGTAAATAACTTTAGGATGCAAAAGACAGTTAATGAGGGCGACCAAAGTCACCCTCATTAACTGCTGACTGCCTGTTAAAAATAGTTTAAATATCCAGCTTCTTCCTGTTTGCTTCAATGTGTGCCATTATGCCGTCTACTGCCTTAACCGGATCTTTTTCAACGCTCATAACACCGCCTGTTACCTGTTTGCAGTCTTCAGTGAGGAGCTTCACGAGGTTTGGTCCACCTGTCACGGTAGGAACGGGGTTGACATACGTATAGAGACCTAAGGCAAGGGCAAAGACCGCATCAATCGTTGCCTTTTGTTCCATATACTCCGGTGCAACGGCAGCAACAGGAAGGTCAGGTATGGGCACATTCCCCAGGGCAACTGATATGGCTGCCAGAAAATCGGCGATTCGCCCTGTATCTGTGCACGTACCGTAGCTTAATACTGGAGGGATTTGCAACAATTCGCATACAGACTTAAGGCCGCTGCCTGCAAGCTCCTTTGCCTCCAGACTGCAAAGGCCTGCAACCTGCATGGCACCGTTGCCGCAGCCCATAGAAAGTACCAGTACATCGCGTTTAATAAGTTCTTTTGCTATCCGGATGCTGTGCACGTCCTGCCCGCTGTCACGAAGGCTCGTGCAGGAGACAAGGCCTGCAATACCGCGAATGGCTCCGCTTGCTATTGCCTTTAACAAGGGTTCCGGTGTTCCTCCAAGGACCTCAAGAATGCTTTCCGTTGAGAAGCCAACGACTGCCTCTCTCATGGGCAATTGCGTAACAGGTATAACAGTGGCCCTGCGTTCTTTAAAATTATCAATGGCCATTTGTAAGAGCCGGGCAGCCTGCCCTTCTGCTTCTTCGGGGCTATAGTTGATCCTCTCCGTAACCCCTTCAAAGGCAACAAGCTGACTTACAGGGATGAGTTTGAATTTATATTTTTCAGCATAAAAAGGGTCTACTGGCATGGAGCAGTTCATATCGCAGGCAAAGAGGTCGATACAACCGCTTGCAAGGACTGCCTCCTGCATGATCCAGTTACCGGTAAAGCCATAAAATATATCATCCATCTCCCATCTCTGGATCATCTCCTGACCTGTTTCGATATTTGCGATTATCCTCATGCCCTTTGCGCCGACAGCCTTAGCCTTCTCCTGCCACTCAGGTTTTCTGGCAAGCTGCACCATGGCAAAGCCGAGAAAAGGTTCATGCCCGTTGGGCAGTGCATTTACATAATCAGGGTCAAGGACGCCCAGATCAACACGCATGTTGTGCGGCGTTGGTACGCCAAAGAGTATGTCCTGGCAGTATTCGTTTACGATCTGGCTCTCGTATGCCGTTGCTATGGCAAGACGCATCGCTTTTAATGCAAGGCTTACATAGTAACCGTCTACGTTGGTCAGGCACGAACTTGTAGCAAACATCATCTCGCCGTAAATCCCGCCCGGCATAATTCCAAGTTTCTTCCACAGGTTTGTGCGTTCCCTCGGGGCAAGGGTTTCCACAATATAGCTCGGTTCATCATATTTTCTATTAAAATCAGCTTCTACATAATTACACAGCATAATAGCTATTTCATCTTCCGATATCATTGTGGGTATCCCGAACCTTTCTGCAAATTTTTCCAGTTTTTCCGGGCTTGTAATCTTAAAAGGCGTTTTACCGTTTACTGTTGCCCTGAGCGTTTTAATAGTCTGCTCGGTATGGTAATGATAAGTGGAAGCGCCCATAACATTCCTGAGCACCATCATGCGCATTGCCATGCCGTCGCCTGTGATGCCGCAGACACCCCGTTTGTCTTTTGCAACATCTGCCCTGCATGGACCGTTCGAACAAAGGTCGCAGCGGACCCCTCCCTGGCAGAAAGGACACCTCTGGTCGGGGTTGCCACCCATACCCTGGGCTTCATACCTGTCCCAGATGTTATCCATATTGTCGTTTTTAATCCTGTCGTATACTTTTCGGACTGACTCGTGGTAAGAGATCCTGTCGTCTTCCATAACTGCTCCTCCTTTTATTTCATTTCGTGGTATATAAGTTCCTTATTTTGCTTTGTCATTGTGTCTTTCAAAAAAACAATAAAACATAAACTCACAATCTGGATATCTGTATGCCCTTTTGAACCCTCCCTGGATCATTTTTGTTAAAACAAATTCTATTCTATCAGAATGAAATATCAAAGACAATCTCATATCTATTGCCGGTAAAAACATATATTTTTTTGTGATAACGGAACCAGTTGAAAAAACAGTTGGGAATAAAGATTGACACTGTTTTTTGGAGGATATAAAGTGTTATCAAAAGCTTTTCAGACTTTTGATAACAGGACATACATTCAAAGGAGGTTCAACATGATAGATCAATGGATACGCGAAATAAAGACACATGCAGATCCGGAAGCTTTAGGCATGATGCTTGCCCACAATGGTGTAGTCAGGGGTACAGCAAAGAACGGAAAACCTGTAAATGGGATGAAACTGTCCTTTGACAAAGCAAAACTTGAATCCCGCGTAAATGATATGAAAAAAAGAGACGGCATTGTGGAAATCAAGGCATGGATCAACCAGGGTGAATTGAAGATTGGCGATGACATCATGTATGTTCTTGTTGCCGGCAGGTTCAGGACAGATGTGCTCCCTGCACTGCAAGAACTTTTAGCCTTTATCAAAAGCGAAGTAGTAAGGGAGGAAGAAATTTAGCATTAGAAGAGTGATTTATGGGGATACGCAGATTGTGCCTTCTCTTCTTTTGAAAATGTTTGAACAAACCGTTATATTAAAGATATTTAAAGAATACCTGCCTCTAGGGTAAATTATGTAGAAAAAAGTTGCACCATTGAAATATTATGGTTAAAATATCCAATTAATTTAAATATTCACAAGAAAGGCAGCGGAGGATATTTGGCAGAGACACGTTCACAGTGGCATAACAACAATTTAGCACTCATTTTTCCCTATATTGGCAAGAAAACCTTAGGACTGGTGGGCAATATAGGTGCAATGCTTATCTTTTTTTCACAGGCCTTTTATCAAATCTTCCGTAAAAAACAATTTATTGAGATAATAAAACAGGTTTATTATATCGGCGCCAGATCCTCCCTGATAGTAATGCTTGTAGGCCTTTTCACCGGTATGGTCATGGGCCTGCAACTTTTCTACACCCTGGTGAAGTTTGGTTCTGTAGGTGCCCTTGGATCTGCCGTATCATTATCCCTTATCAGAGAGTTGGGACCGGTTCTAACGGCTATTATGATTACCGCAAGGGCAGGCTCCGGTATGACTGCAGAGATAGGCATCATGCGTATCTCCGAGCAGATCGACGCTCTATATTCCATGCGGATCGATCCTGTACGTTATCTTATCAGCCCGAGGATTGCCGCTTCAATAATCAGCTTTCCTTTGCTCACATCCTTTTTTGATCTTGTCGGGATACTGGGAGGGTATTTTACGGGCGTTCTCCTCTTAGGGACAAATGCAGGTACGTATTTTTATCGAGTCCAGTCATCTATAAACATGGTAGATGTAAGGGGAGGTTTTATAAAAGCACTGGTCTTTGCTGTAATTGTCTCTTGTATATGCTGCTTCCAGGGTTATTTCTGTCATATGCGGAGCGACGGTTACGGAGCCAAGGCCGTGGGTCTCGCCACTGTCTCGGCTGTAGTGATCTCATGTGTGATGATACTTATTGCGGATTATGTAGTAACCTCTTTTCTTATGTAGGAAAAATAATGGAAAACAGCCCTTTGATAGAATTCAGAAATGTTACAAAGCAGTTCAATGATAAGGTTGTATTAAACAAAATCAATGCGAGCATCTATGAAAACCAGATTACAACCATTATCGGGAAGAGCGGAACCGGGAAGAGCGTATTCCTGAAACACATTATCGGTTTGCTCAATCCTGATGAAGGCAACATTCTTTTTCAGGGGATGCCAATCGATAAGATGAATAAAGCTGAACGGGTAGCTTACAGAAGCACCATCTCCTACCTGTTCCAGAACAATGCCCTCCTCGATTCCATGACGGTTTTCGATAATGTTGCCTTCCCGTTGCGTCAGACCATGGACCTCAGCAAGAAAGAGATTGAAGAAAAGGTATTGAAAAGGATTGAGGATCTGGAACTCACCGAAGCCCTTAATAAATATCCTTCTGAGCTATCGGGCGGCATGCAGAAAAGGGTAGCCCTGGCGCGGGCACTTGTAACGGACCCTAAGATCGTGCTCTTTGATGAGCCGACTACGGGTCAGGACCCCATCAGGAAGAACATGATCCTGAGCATGATTACCCATTACAGAAAAAAATTCGGGTTTACCGCTGTTATGATCAGCCATGATATCCCGGATGTTTTTTTCATATCTGATCGTATTATCATT
>JAPLKB010000049.1 GCA_026388275.1 Pseudomonadota bacterium | reverse complement strand
TGAGGTCTTTTATAATCGGCAACGTCGGCAGAAAAGGCTTGGATATTTATCCCCCGTTGTTTATGAACGGCAATTTTATGCAGGAAGGAAGGCAGCATGAATATGATTGGTGTCCACTATTGACATCAGGGGTCAAAGCTCTTATGTCATCAATTAAAGACAAGGGTATATTAGAGCCTGTACTTGTAATTTCATTTCTAAATCAAGGATGAAATCAAGGCGGCAAGGAAGAGGCGGCGTAGGCGTACGGTAATAGTACGTCGGAGGAGCAGATGACGAAGCCAACGATGATAGCGCCTTGATTTTGAATTGGAATAACTCAAAAAGACGACAAGTACCTTCTTCTCTGCGGGGAAAGACGATATCTTGCCGCTCAGAAACTGGGCCTTGAAACAATCCCGGCAAGGGTAGTTAATGCCATTACTCAAAAGGATGAAATACTGGCCATCCAATTGACAGAAAATCTCCAGAGAGAGGACTTAAATCCCATAGATCAGGCCAAAGGCATACTTGCATATATTCAGGCAAAACATCCTGATAAAGGGTACAATCTGGATGGGGTGATGAGTGATTTGATGAAAGTCCAGTTGAGACCTGACGACCTACCTGAGGATGTTGTATTCACAGTGAATACAGTTGCTCAAATCTCCGGGAAGTCTTATCCTACCTTGTTCAGCACGATATCACTCTTAAAACTGGTTCCTAAAATTCAGGACGTAATTTCGAATGGAAAACTTCCTGTTTCCCAGGGATATCTCTTTGCTGCTAACCTTGGAAGTCCTGACTTTTTTATCATATTTGATGAAATAATGGAGACGCCTGTAACCAATGTTAAATTAGAGAAGATGCTTACTGCATACAAAAGAAGAAAACCAGAATCAACAGACCCGAAACCAATACCAATGAAAATAAAGGTTGCAAGCATAGAGGCCGCAAAGACATATTTTGAAAAAAAGACCGGGATGTACACAAAAAATGATCTTCAAACACTTGCTGAAGAACTAAAGGCTTTCCTTGCTTCGATAGAACAGCAGATTGAGACTGCCCCTGAGGCTGTATCGATGAAACAAACAGATAAAAAATCTGTTCCGCAGGTGTGAGGATTAATGTGTGCAAGCGGCTTTGCTGTTCCTTGAAAGGCAAGGATTATCAATAGAAACGTGTCTCTTCCATCATTATTGGTATGGTTTTTTATAACACGTACAAAGCGTGAGCTTCGCGGTTTCCTAAAAACAAGGATTACGGATAGTAACGGGGAATAGCACAAAAGTCAGACGCAACTGCAAGACGACAACTGTTTTGCCTCGTTCAATCAGCGGGTTTGTACTCATCGAATTTCAACATTTTAAGAGCGTCACGGTTACCCCCGGCACCAGCGCAGGTTGCCCTCTTTATCCGGTTCACTGCTCGCGCACCAGCACACGCCTGATATTCCGGGACGGTTGTTGCGTTTGACAATAGAACAATATTCCTGAAGGGTAAAGGGCGGATTTTTAGAGGTGAATTCCAGTTTAAAGTGCACCACAACTCTAGGACGTGGTATATTAGATGATGAAAGAGAATAAAGAAGAAATTGAGACCAAGAACGCTTCAGAAGAAATTCAAAAGTGTATTTCGACGCTTGAATCTCTTGTAAAATATTCAGGACAGTTTGCAAATCTTCCGGCAGAACAAAGAATTGCACTCCTGAAAGCGGCCGGCGAACTATCCCGTCCCGACAGGGCGGAGGCGAAGAAAAGAAATAAGGCTGTAAAAAAAGCGCAAAAATTGGCAACCTTTGAAAAAAACAGACGTGCCCGAAATACGACCGGTATTCGCAGCACACGCCTTGATGCCACATTTACAGCGCCTGCACAGGTTGCATTGAGTTCTCTCGAATCCGGACAACAGAAGAGTGAGGAACTACATTCACCCCGGAATTGCTATATCTGTAAGGAAGAGTTCACACGGCTCCACTTCTTCTACGACACAATGTGTGAGAAATGCGGTGACCTGAATTACAGGAAACGTTTTCAGACAGCAGACCTTCATGGGCGTATTGCTCTCATCACCGGCGGACGGCTCAAGATCGGATATCAGGCAACCTTGCAGATGTTGCGCGCCGGAGCCACTGTTATTGCCACAACCAGATTTCCCGTTGACGCAGCTTTGCGATATTCCGGAGAGGAGGACTATGCAGTCTGGGGAGATAGACTACAGATCCACGGCCTTGATTTGAGACATATTCCAAGTGTTGAAATATTTGCGGGCTATGTAGAGCAAAAATACGGGCACCTTGACATATTGATAAATAATGCCGCTCAGACCGTGAAGCGACCTGCCGGTTTTTATGCCCATCTTATTGAAAACGAAAATAAGGGATACCCTGTCTTATCTACAGCGGCACAGAAGCTTCTCGAAGATCATGAGGCATTCAAAAAGCAACTCAGGTCTCTCTGTCTCAATAGCCAGGAGAAGGAATCCCCCCTTGCTCCGGCATGGCATGATGAGGGGCCTGGAATAGGTCTGCGTGCATCTGCTCAACTGTCGCAAATTCCGTATCGTCACGATAATTCTCTTGTCTCTGAGAACCTCTTTCCAAAAGGAAAACTGGATGCAGATCTCCAGCAGGTGGACCTGCGAAAGACAAACAGTTGGCGGTTACGTCTTGGGGAGATAGACACCACTGAGATGATTGAAGTCCAATTGGTTAATGCCATAGCCCCATTTGTATTGTGTAACCTATTGATTCCTCTCATGCGACGCGATTACACCGGACAAAAACATATTGTAAATGTGACTGCTATGGAGGGGAAATTCTTCCGCTTTAAGAAGGATGATAGGCATCCCCATACTAATATGGCAAAAGCGGCCCTGAACATGATGACTCACACATCTGCCGAAGATCTCGCCAGAGACGGCATATACATGAATGCCGTTGACACAGGATGGGTGACCGACGAAGACCCCGCGGAACTTTCGCAACTGAAACAAGAAGTCCACGACTTCCAGCCCCCATTAGATATTGTTGATGGCGCTGCCAGGGTCTGTGATCCCTTTTTTGACGGCATCTTAACGGGCAAACATTGGTGCGGAAAATTTCTTAAAGATTATTTTCCCATTGACTGGTAACTGGTTCTCAATAACCGCAACGCTTCAGAGGTGAGAGGAACGGATGGGACGCTCTTTAAAAATGAACCCCACCAGAGGCAAAGACTTCGGATTGAAATGCGCCCCTTCCGCCATTAACGGGATGACCTGTCTTTCACCTACCTATACGTAACAAAATTTATTGACCGTTAGACTGCTAAGGATCATTATTTATTCTGCTTTTTCTTAAAAGAAAAGGAGGAGAAATGA
>JAPLKB010000048.1 GCA_026388275.1 Pseudomonadota bacterium | reverse complement strand
TACCTTCTTCTCTCAACTGATGTAATGATCTCTATCGGACTCATACGTCACCTTCCTCCTGATTATAGTAATAACTCTATGGCTATTACTACAACTTATTTTGGTTGTATGAGTGTCCGGCTAAAACGGGGGCTACTCCACGCAGGGACGAGTTGATTTGGAATTTTTCAGCGCACCCGGAAATTTCATTGATAACCGCATCAGGAAGATGATCTACCAGCTTATCCAGTGATAACCCTGAAACTTTGATGCTATCTGTTCCGCCTGCAACCGCCGGTTCTCCGGCAGCGGCATCAGGAAACATTTTCAAAAAAGTGTCCGTCCCGACAATGCCATCCGCAATTAAACCATTAGCGCCCTGCCAGGCTTTTACAGCATTTTCTGTCGCTGTACCAAAAATTCCATCGGCCTTAATCCCTAATCCGGTTTGTACTTTCTTTATATCATTACCTGTTGATCCAACTTTAAGCAACATTATCTACCCCATCTTCTATCATACTTTTATATTCTGTAATTTCTGAGGATAAAGCAATGAAAAATATTCATCGATTGTTTTAATAACAGGATTTATATTTTCTTATCACCTCTCCTCCTTGTTGCAGATGATATAGAAAAAAAGATGCAGAAATACTATACTTATACCAATTCGGTTTCATACATAGAACGAGGCGACGACGACGAGCCGACGCAGGCATTAGCTCACACAGTGAGCGAGAAGAGGAGGCAACGAAGTTATATGATTGAAGGCGAATTGGTATTAATTAAAAGCAGGGCCATGGAGGTGATAGAAGATGCCTGGTAAAGAATACGAGTGCAGGGAATGCGGCCGCACCTTTCTGGTTTACGAAGAGAATAAGAGGGAGCTGGAATGTCCCAGTTGCGAAGGCGGGAATGTGACTGTGAAGCAGGAACGGCCGCTGCCGCAGTGGATACTTGCCATGAATGAAAAAGGCTCAAGCTGAAAATAGAAGTAGGAATGGCGTCGCCATTCATAGAAAATTATTAAGGGGCAGGCATCTGAAAATATTCGTGGGCAAGCGATAGAGCGATGTATCCTCTCTATCATGAAGTCAGAAAAGGAAAGAATTTATTATGCACGCTGAGAAACAACTTTCCCATTAATCCCTGCAGGAGGAAAGAAATGCAAAAACGTAAATTGGGAAAAAGCAACCTGGAAGTTTCGACTCTCGGACTTGGCTGTATGGGAATGAGTTTTTCCTATGGCCCACCTAAAGACAAAAAGGAAATGACCTCTCTTCTTCGGGCAGCCGTCGAACGTGGCGTCACATTCTTTGATACCGCCGAAGTTTATGGCCCGTTTATAAATGAAGAACTCATTGGCGAAGCACTCGCTCCATTCTGCGGGCAAGTTGTCATTGCCACCAAGTTCGGGTTCGACGTCAGTTCTGGTTTCGATCCCCGCGGCATGAAGGGACCACCGGGCCTGAACAGTAGGCCGGAGCATATCAAGCAGGCCGTCGAAGGTTCGCTAAAGCGGCTGCAGGTCGAGACAATTGATTTGCTCTATCAACACCGCGTTGACCCGGACGTGCCGATCGAGGACGTGGCGGGTGCGGTGAAGGATCTGATTCAGCAAGGCAAGGTCAAACACTTCGGCCTGTCCGAAGCAGGCGTGCAGACAATCCGTCGCGCGCACGCCGTTTTGCCGCTCACTGCCCTCCAGAGCGAATACTCACTGTGGACGAGAGGTTCTGAGAAGGAAGTGCAGCCGGTACTTGAGGAACTCGGCATCGGCTTCGTTCCCTATAGCCCGCTGGGCAGGGGTTTTCTCACGGGAAAGATTGACGAAAACACAACCTTCGACAGTTCTGACTTCCGTAGCGCTCTCCCGCGCTTTACGTCGGAGGCGCTCAAGGCGAATCAGGTTTTGATTGATCTGCTTGCCAGGATCGCCGAACTAAAGAATGCGACATCTGCTCAGATCGCACTTGCCTGGCTGCTTGCCCAAAAGCCGTGGATTGTTCCAATCCCGGGTACGACAAAACTTCATCGCCTGGACGAGAACATCGGTGCAGTTGCAGTCGAACTTACGCCGGACGATCTCCGTGACATCGAAAACGCTGCCTCAAAGATTACGGTGCATGGTGCCCGGTACCCGGAAAAGCTGGAGCAAATGACCGGCCGCTGAAGGACAAACAAAGCTCTCGATTCACGGCTCGGAAGAACTTAAGGGGAAGCTCTTTAGGAAGTAAATAGCTTCCCCCTGTCGGCAAGAAATGCTTCCTGTCATATTGCCCGTTTTTTCTATAGGATTTATTGCGGCGAAAAATTCAACTTGTTACTTCTAAGTCCTTGAGCACCTAATAAGGCCACACATTCTGCCGGACCTGCCGGAGGAAGACAAAATCACGGCTTTAGGTTTTTGCTTCACTATACAAATCATGCGAATCTTGATAACATAACGTGTGTCATATCTTCATTCCATCAATGAAACAGGAGTAATTCTAATTTTAAATCAAGTCGCTATCATCGTTGGCTTCGTCATTGGCTCCTCCGACGTACTGTCATAGTACGCCTACGGCGCCTCTTCCTTGCCGCCTTGATTTCATCCTTGATTTAGGATTAGAATAAGGGTTATGAGAAAAAAACGGCGCTTATCCGGTCGCCTGACAGGAGACATTCTTGGCGGCCTTACTGCTATGCTTGTAGCCCTGCCTTCAGCCATTGCTTTCGGGATAATCATTTATTCTCCTCTCGGTTCACAATATGCCGGTAAGGCAGTTATTGCCGGCATGACAGGCGCAGTTGCCCTCGGGCTCATTGCGTCTCTTTTTGGCGGGACGCCGCGGCTTATTACAGCCCCTTGTGCCCCTGCGGCTGCCGTACTTGCTGTTTTCGTTGCCCAGCTTGTCAAAAGCGGAGCAGTGCCGTTGGAGGCTGTGCCGCTTTATGTGGCTCTTGTCGCCCTCATGGCAGGTGTTATCCAACTTTTAGCCGGCAGTTTCGGCGGCGGTAAATTTATCAAGTATATTCCCTATCCTGTTGTAGCCGGTTATCTTGGCGGTGTAGGGATTTTGATTTTCATTGGGCAATTGCCTAAATTTTTGGGGCTCCCAAAAGATATCAATCTTCTGCAAGGTTTTTTAGAACCTATTTTGTGGAACGGGACGAGCATATTTATCGGGTTTGTTACCATTGCAGCTATGTTGGTTGCTCCCAGATTCCTCAAATTTATCCCTGCTGCCATAGTTGCCTTGCTTTCCGGTATATGCGCTTATTTTGTTCTGGCTATTTTTAACCCGGCGTTATTAGTGCTTGCCGATAACCCTCTGATTATCGGGCCAATATCTTCATCAGGGTTCGGCGCATTCGAAGCTGGAGTAAAACAGTGGACCTATTTTAGCGCCATTGATGCCAAAGGTCTTGCCATGCTTGTTATTCCGCTTTTGACGCTGGCTGTTCTTCTTTCCATCGACACATTAAAAACATGTGTGATTATTGATGTCATGACCCATTCCCGCCATAATTCAAACAAGGAACTAATTGGCCAGGGTCTCGGCAATATCGGTTCATCTCTCATTGGAGGTATTCCAGGTTCAGGAACAATGGGCCCTACTTTAGTAAACATTGCAAGCGGCGGACGTACGCGTTTATCCGGTGTTTTCGCCGGTGTTTTCGCCGGTTTAGTTCTCCTTCTTCTTGGAAAACTTATGGCATGGATTCCCCTGGCTGCCCTGGCTGGAGTTTTGATTGTTATAGCTGTGCGCATGCTCGACATACAAAGCCTGCAACTGTTAAAACACAGATCCACTGTTTTTGATTTTCTTGTGATCCTGGCAGTTGTAATCTCTGCCGTCAGCATGAGCCTGATTGCTGCAGCCGGTGTCGGAACCGCGCTGGCAATAGTTTTGTTTCTAAGGGAACAGATTCGCTCTTCTGTTATAAGACGGAAATTATTCGGCAATCAGAAGTTTTCCAAAAAACGCCGCATCACTGCCGAGCTTTCAATTCTTGAGTCACACGGGAAAAACACAATTATCTGCGAGCTTCAGGGCCAGCTCTTTTTTGGTACAACGGATCAGCTTTTGACGGAACTCGAATCACATCTTGCAGAATGTTCCTTTGTAGTTCTGGACATGCGCCGGGTTCAATCCCTTGATTTTACGGCCGCCAATATGCTCAAGCAAATCCATAACCGCGTTAAAAAGAAAAAAGGTTATCTCGTTCTTTCTTCAATTCCCAGGAATCTTCCTACAGGACAGAATGTAAAGAAATATCTCGCCGGCCTTGGTTTTACTGAAACAGGCGGGAATCTTAAGTTTTATCCGGACCTGGACTCTGCCCTGGAATGGATTGAGGATGAAATCATTAACGCATCATCCGACGGCAGAAAAGACGATTTTCATATCCTGAACTTGCCTGAATTCGAATTCTTCTCCGGATTTTCTGCTGCTGCTATTGAAAAGCTCTCTGCTACCATGACGGAAAAAACATTTCAGGCAGATGAGAAGGTTTTCTCAATGGGGGACCAGAGCGATAAGATATATTTTATTCGCAAAGGTGCAGTAAAAATAGGCTTGCCATTGGCCGGAGGTACGGCTCATCACCTTGTGACCTTATCACGGGGAGATTTTTTTGGTGAGATGTCATTTCTTGACAAAGGGGCACGTTCTGCTGAAGCCGTTGCAGTAGACGAAATAATGCTCTATATCCTTTCCCGAAACCAGTTTGAAAAGATTGTCAAGGCCCATCCCGAAATTGCCGGTATGTTCTTTGAACGTCTGGCATACACAATCTCGCAGCGTCTGCGGCTGACCAATACAGAACTGATGGCTCTGGAAGAGAGCTGATTATGTATTTTTGCCGGTTTGAACAATGTTTTCACCGCTCTTTCCAGGAGCGTGGGACAGCAAATAAAATATGCCCGCCCTGGCGAGGGATTCTCAAATCCTACTTTAAAACGGGCATTTGAAGTATTAAGCCTTGCCGGTGTAATACGAAAAGTCCCATCTGCAAACCCCGAAGGATTACCTTTGGGCGCCTCTGCTTCCTCCAAGATATTTAAAGCTCTTACAGCCGATATCGGTCTTATGCAGAACCTTTGCGTCATGCATCATAATGTTCACCCTGCGTGAAGACGCGGGGCAAATCCCCTCGGCCAGAATAATAGAAAAAACATCAAGCAATTTGGATATTGAAGTTATGCGTTTACTTTTTGGTAAGATTTAAGAGCCATTTCCAAAGTGGTACGAAGGCAATCTCTACGCCTGAATGATCTTCTTTGCTTTCAAAGTCCCAGGTAAGAACGGTGAGAATGTTGCAACCAAGCTCTTTGCTGGATTTTAGAAGGGCATCCACTTCACGTTTTTTTGTCTGATAGTTTTGTATGTCATAACAAACCTGAATTAACTCACTTATTGTGGTCCCTTGCCTGACAATAAAATCAATTTCTTTTCCGGTATTTGTTTTGTAGTAATAAGGTTCAATGCCTTTTCTCAACAGCTCAACAGCAACAATATTTTCCATGAATTTTCCTGCATCAGGGGTAACGGCAAATTTTACCGATTTTGCCATACCGGTATCATATGAGTAGACTTTTTTGGGAGATTTCAACTGTTCCTTGAGTTTAAATGAAAACCTGTCCACGGCAAATATTAGAAATGCCTCAGAAAGATACTTCACATAATTTTCTACAGTATGGACACTTCTGAAATCGAGTATATTTTTCAGCCTTGTGTAACTGAATTCGCCTGAGTGATTTGTCACAAGATAATGGCCGAGGTCATAGAGTTTCTGTGAATACCGCACATTATATCGTTTCGCAATATCCTTAAAAAGGATACTTTCAAATAGCGTAGTAAGGTAGTTCCTGGGTTCAACATGCTTCGCGACAACTTCAGGAAAACCGCCTTTACCGATATATTCATCAAGATAGCCGAGGAGGAGCCCCTGTCTTTCCTTTAGTTCAAGTGTGTCATCGATAGGGAAATTATTTGCCTGCAAAAATTCCCTGAAAGAGAAGGGAAGTATCTGAAACTGAATAAATCTGCCTGTCAGATGGGTTGAAAGCTCCCTGCTTAAAAGATGGGCATTCGATCCTGTAATCACGATATTAAATCCCTGGCGCTGAAGCCTGTTGATGAACAATTCCCAATCCTTAAGGTTCTGAATTTCATCAAATAACAGATAGCGTGTTTCCCCATAGACCTCTCTGATTGTTTTGATAAACTCATCATAATCGGTTACCCGGAGAAGTCTTTCGTCATCGAAGTTCAGATAGGCAAAGTCAATTCCCTGAAGCAGTTGTATGGAGAAAACAGATTTTCCTGCTCTTCTTGGCCCCAGGATTACCTTAATAAGGTTGTTTTCTATGCTCTGGCGTGCAGTATGGAGCCCTTCTCTGGGAACATAGTCCCCTGTTAAAAGCATATCTCTCTCTGCTCTGTGGGCTAATACAATTTCTTTCATTTATAAACACTCACTGCACATTAATTACTATTTTTGTGCAGTACATGTATTATATTGCAGTATTTATGAGTTTGCAAGGGAAAAGTCAAATATATAAAAGTATGTGAGTGTGGGGCCATGGACGCTTCATTTCTGGTTTACGAATAGAATAAGAGGGAGCTGAAATGTCCCAGCTGCGAAAATGAGAATGTGGCTGTGAAGCAGGAATTGCCGCTGCCGCAGTGGATACAAGTCTTGACCAATAAAGTCTCAAGCTAAAAATGGACTGATGAATGGCGTTGCCATTCAAACAATGACCTGCATCACTCAAGAAAGTGGCCTTAATCTGTCTTATTTCATGGTTATTTTTAGCTCTTTTCTCCTGGTCGGTCAGGCGGCATGATTGGTAAGGTTTCATTGCGAGGGGCAGTATTGAGCAAAATATTCATCTTCGGCGCTCTGCTTCACCTTGCGATCCTCCATCGTACGTTCAGTACGATTACGGCCTGCAAAGCTCACAGCCCATCCGAATCTGAAACATCCCTGCCATGCCGCTGCCCACTCAAGCCGGATTCACATATACACTTATGTAAATCCGGCGGAAATGAAGAAGGATTTCTTCATTTCCCATACTTCGCGCTTCCTTCCTCTGGTTTTTTCCCTTTGTTTATGTGTTTATGGGTGAGGGGTTATGGCAACAATGGTAATCATGTTTTTATCAGGGCCGTAATACCAGAAAACACGATAAGCAGCAGGGATCTTTTGTTCGGCGTAAGCTTCAAAGATTTTTTCGCCTTTGGGACCTTTCATCGTAGTGAATTCATGTGTTGATAGTCCTGGATGTCTGGGATCTTCTGCAAGAAATAAAATAGATTTCCGCACCGCTTTATATCTCTTTGTCAGACCTTTGTCGTTTTTTAAAGTGGTTAATTGATTACTTGCTTCATCTGTGAGATAGATGTCAAACAAATAACGATCCTAAAGTTTTTTTAGATCAAGTTTTGATATTTTTCCTTGGGCCGCATCTTGCAGCCCCTTATGTACACTTTCAAGCGCGTATTCGTTTTCATAAAGCCAGGATTCATTCTGCGGGATAAGCTTGAGAATCTTGCTCAACCTTGTATATTCTTTTATATCAATTGTGACGCCTATTTTTTTTCCTTTTGTATCGGTAACAAATTCTTTGATCTTAATATCATCAAACCTTTGTTTATTTGTGGTAGGCATATGCAACCCCCTGTATTTCTTTTCATAATTCTTTAAGATATATTTTAACTCTTCTCTTCGATATTCATCAACCTCTTTTTCCATTATTTATCTCATGTGGTGTGCTTTGAAGTTGAAGCAGAATTCAGATGTAATTCCAATTCTAAATCAAGGATGCAATGACTTACCCCGCTTTAGCTCGCGGGGCAATCAAGGCGGCAAGGGAACACCCGCAAGCGGGTATCCGGACGTAGGCGTACATAGTGTCAAAGCGCTAAATAGCTCACACGGTGAGCGAGAAGGGGAGGCTCCGGCAGCTTGGCTGGTGGAGGGGGCGACGTGAGCCCCATAAATATTGCAATCAGGAAAATAGGACTTATATTGTTAGGTATGAAGTGTATTGAGACAATTATGGAGCCGGTAGACAGCTTTTTATTGCGAACTGATAAGGAGCTTTTATGAACGAGAGTATTATAGTCCGTTGCCCTCAGTGTGGAACAAAAAACCGCATCCCTGCCGACAGAAAGGGGGAGCATGGTATCTGTGGAAAGTGCGGAGCGCGGCTTACATCTACACAAGTGTATCCCAACAGGCCCGTTGATGTTTCTGACTGGAACTTTGATGCGGAAGTAAAGACCTTTCCGGGGTCTGTGCTCGTTGAATTCACAGCTCCCTGGTGAGGCCATTGCCGAACTCAGGCGCCGGTTCTGGATGAACTGGCTTCAAAGTACGCAGGAAAGGTCAAATTTACCAGGGTTAATGTGGACGCCTCGCCTCAGACGGCTTCGCAACACGGCATCCGCGGTGTACCGGCCATTTATTTTTATGACCGGGGCAATATCTTTGACAAAGCTGTTGGGGCTCTTCCAAAGAGTGAAATAGAACGTCGTGTTCAGGCTCTTATATCCCACCCAGGAAAAGTATAAGAGGAAACCCGGAGTCACCGGTTGTTAAGGAGACCATCAGGGCCAGTCCTTTGACAATTGAATATTGACACCGAAAGTCCACAACTATATAAATATCTTCTCCCCGCTAAAAAGAAAACTCCATTTGCTGATTAATCTCCGTGGTACCGCACCTTTTTCTTGCCCCTCGGATTTAAATATCTTGTAATTTACCTCGGGGTGATTCATAACAATTGTTTTGCCTTCGGCAAATTAAAGCGTTATCTCCAAACATCGGTAATTTCATCGACGGAAGGATTTTTCATGCAGGCGTGAGACCGTTTCTGTTTGCTTTCATGTCTATGTCCTCCTGTAAGCCGTATGTGTATTATTATACCCAATCTCTACTTTCAGGTTGTACAGTTTTTGGAAGATAGGTCACAGCTATAATATGATAAAAGCTATGTTCATACCAGATACGCAACGGTCTTGCCAAAAGGTATCCCCTCTTTATCGGATAGAACAGGTTGATTTAATAAGGGTATTATGGGCCAATTCAAATGTCAGGGGTTGGGTCTGGAGGTTTTGCCGTTATCAATCAAAAATCAAAAAAATACTTCCTTAGGAATACTCAGCTTATTTAATCATCCCGCATAAGATATTTGGCGTTGAGATAGGCATTGAACAGGCGATCAGCTGTGGTTTCCTGCATAGTGCTGACCGGTTTAAACATGACATGGTCAGCATTGCATGTATCCTCAATGGATTTGTTTAGTATATCTAGGCAGGTCTGGCTAAAGGCTGTCCATTGAGCCTTAGCAGTTCCATATTCCGAAAATTCAGAAACTTCCGTCATAAACACGGATGCTTGCGATTGAATGTTTGTTATCTGTCCATGAATGTTTCTAAAATACTTCTGTTGTAATTGTGATTCGAAGGGTTTGTCTTTGTCGAGGTTACTTACAACAAAATAGAGTGTATTTTGAACAACGATAAGCCTACTTCGTATATCATGGAACAAAGATAGCATCTCAACCTCAACCATAGATGTTCTACTAATGCTTTCCAATACATTGAATATTGTTGATGGCGGTTCTACTGGAAGTAGTGCCCACTCCTTGCCATCTAGTTTCCCTTCGGCAATATCTTGTATATTGCTAAAACTTATTCTGAAAACCATTGGTGTATAGCGGCGTCCATTTAATAGGGGCATAAGATAGACAAAGTGACATTCCAATGGGAAGGAGGCCAGATTAGGGATCATTAATAATATTTGGTCCAGTATACGTTCAAAGTCAATAACCTCAAACGCAAGCGCCAAGCCAATCAGGGGGTGTTCGGATACAAAACCCTTGGGGTAAATAAAGGAAAAGCCTTGCCTTTCGAGAGGTCCCATGGTTGTCCGAACCGCTTGCGCAAAGGTTTTGTACCGCTGTTCTCGGAACTGTACGATTGCTTTAGGTAAATTAGCTGTAGCATGTATGGGTTGCTCAAATCTATAGTCCAGAATTTCGCCAAGATAGACATAAGAACGATTCTCTTGTTTTTCCAATTCCGCAAAATCAAAGTATTGTAACGTCCCTGATATTATTTTCCGAAACCCCTCCTGTAAACGAGGCATTTTCGCAACCGAGTCTTTGAAATTAAGCCTTGCGAGGAAGTTGAATTTATTGTTCTTGTCATTTGGGTCATGTTGAGAGAACTGCACTAAGAAATTTCTAACGCTTTCAATCCAATCATTCAAACTCTTTTCTTCATTATTGAATCTCTCAGATATTGACCGCGGCGGTTTTTTTATCTGCCTTGCTTTTATGAATGCGTTTCTTAAACCATTATCTAGGGGACCTATGTTCCTTATCTTGCCCCTGAAAAGCTCCTCATAGAATGTTATGCATTTCTCCACGAAATTGAGAATCTCTCTCCGCGTTGTGAACCATTGTTCTTGCCACTCAAAAGGGGATTGAGCAGAGTAACAAGAATCAAGCATTTTCAAATATATACCATTTAGTTCTGCGTGATCTTCCAATATCAGTGTCTCGGCCGGTATTGCCTTTGTTGTATCATCAACTGGCATTTTAGTGCCATATGCAGCGGGATAAATACCTTGGGTACAATAATTTGCATAGTCAGGGAAGAATTTCCGTAGTAATCGAAGCCTGTTTAGGGCTTCCTCATGTGCCTTCGACATATCTGACTCTTGGTCTACAATAAACTCAATGTAAATATCGTTGTTTCGCTCTTCGACCTTTACAGTATTGCTCACCAGCTTGAAATAGCTCGTTAGTCTTAATTTGTCCGATTTCAATAGTGACTCGTATTTTTCAAAAGCATATTTGTGAAGAGCCATTAAGAGATTGGATGCGGATAAAATGTCTGCTTGAAAAATTTTTTCTCGCCAGTCCAGCTTGGTAATGTAACCAACTATGTTTGCTGCACTCAGCCCAATCGCCTGACACCAGCCCAATAATTCCCCGATATGCGAAAATCCTGACCAAACATGCTCGGAGTGGATGGAATCGAGGATGATCATAAGGAATTTCCTTTCTACACGTTCGTTCCATTGTCTAGTGACGAATCGTTCCGATAACCGGGATAGAGTCTGTAGATTTTCATTTTCTGCTCCAACTATTTCCTTTAACGTCCCAAGCAAGTCTACCGTTTGGAAAGGCAAGGTCGCTGTACCAAGCATAAAAATCCCAGAGCTCCCGATTTCTTCGAATGCTTTGTCAAATAGAAACTGGTGAGTTTGATAGTATTTTCTTTCGCTTGCCGCAAACAGAATAGCGCAGACTCTGTTGATGATTTCTATGTTGGTGCCTCGAAATCGTTCTGCCAATGCATTTACCAAAAATGAATCAGAAATAGCCTGATCAGTGATTGTATTGACAATAAAAGACTCGAGACTGTCCAAATCGAGCAAACTAATCAGATTTTCTATTGTTTTACTAACGGGAACCAACTTGTGAAGTAAGGGCACCAAGTGCTTTGAACGAACTAGGTGAAGACCTTCGCATTTGCCATCCTCAAATACAACATATTCCCTTTCCAGCGATTGAAGCACTGCATCAGCGTCATTATCAAAATCAATGAACCTTAAAATGTCTTCAACTTTTACTCTAGTACCGTACATTTGCGCCACACTGATTAGACGGAGCACTTGAAGTTTGTTTCTATCCTCTCCCAGTCGCAGGATTTCCTTAACCTGACCTTCGAGTCTCTCGGCAAGCATCTGCCCATGTGTTAATAGATAGACAAATTCTATCAAGAGATTAGGGCCGGCGATCTGATCAAAAGCTGACTCAGCCGACGTAACACCATGTGCCACCTTATCCCGCTTTCGCAGCTCATCGAATATTTCCCGTGCCTCACTAATTGAGAGTTCAGGTGTTATAACTTCCCACACAAAACCTTCTGCTTCCCCTGAGTAGCGATACCAGTCTTCTTCGCGAACTGTGATTAAAAAACAGACTTCCTGACCTGCCAGTTCTGAGACAAGCCGGTGCCACAAGCGAAGATTGGTGCCAAGATTATCTATAAGTACAAGGATTGGTAACCCAAGACGTTTCCGGGATAAGATCGCTTGTTTCATGGGCCCGATCAGGTTCTCGTTATCCAATACTTTTACGAGAAAGGTCGTCTCGGGATGATAATGACGATAGGCATAACGGTACAACAAAGTCGATTTGCCCTGTCCGCTTGAAGCACGCACCACGCAAACTCGTGATCGGATAAGTATCTGTTCGATAAGGGTCTCCCAAGAAGGCCGGTGGACGTCCAAGCCAGCCATTATGTGACCGGGACGCGCATTCTTTCCTTCGTAGTAGTCCTCTGGGTGTTCCTCTTCAGCAAACCTTAAATGCTCCAGAGATCCATTTTGAATAGCAAGGTTGGTTGGCCCTATTTCTATTTGCTCTTGGACAAAGAGTCTTAGATTTTCGATATCACGAACGGTTATTGTTTCGCGTCGCGAAGCCATATCGAGAAATTTGTTAAGGAGTACCATTAAATACAAGTTGGTATTAGGGACAGTCAAATTGAAGTGAGTAACAATAGATGCAAGCGTAGCTTCTAAAAGCTCTTCCTCAGAAAAGCGCACAAAAGAGATTTGATTACTCATTTTCATAACATCGATTTCGTAATAACCAGCCTTTGCAAGAATACGATGGAGATCTTTGGTAATGGTGGTTGGCAAAGACTTATATTGGCTGTTACAAAATTTCACGAACTCATCCAGCTTTCCCCTGAACCCGAAATTGGTTACTACTACCAATGTGGATGCCGGTTCAACCTGCCAGATGAGGTAAAAATTCTCTATGATTCTTGAGGCTTGAAATTTATCCCAGTCCCACGCATTTTTCGAAGTTTTGACCTGCACATACTGGCTTAATATCCTTAAGCCACCCAGCTCAATTTTTCGATGCCCTTTAACATCAATATCTTCAAGACCTTCCAACTGAATGCTGTCCGGGGGGTTATCCCGATACAGATCAAAAGATCGAAACAAGGAATAAAGCAGCTGGTACCGGATTCCAGTTATGTTTGTTGCCCCATGATAACGACTCTGGAGGAGTTTATCTAGCTGATCTATCACGCTTGTTTCACTCATTGAGAAAAGAGCATCAGGGTCAGCCCTAGACATTTGAATATTGACACGGAAAGTCTACAACTATATAAATATCCTTCCCCTGCCAAAATAAAACCAATTTTGTTTATTGATCCCCGTGATGCCGCCCCTTTTTTTCTTCAATTTCTTGCCTTCGGCAAATTGAAACGTTACCTCCAAACTTCATAAAAATGCAAGGAAAATTTTATCGGCGGAGGAATTTTTCATTCAGGTGCGAGACCTTTCTTTATTTTGATGTAACTGTTACAGCAAAATAAAAACTCCCCATCAAGCCTTATCCTGCCTTGTTTTTCCTCGGTAGAGGCCTGAAGTATGGCTGGACTTAAATTGCTATTTCCAGTGCAATCATGTCGTAACTTATTGACGGTTTTATTTCTTTCTCTCCGACCCGTTTCTCTATAAACCCTATCTGTTCCAGGTATTTGATGTCGTCAGCGACGTTCTTGATATCTCTTTTTGTAATACGTGCAAGCTCGTTGATAGATTTTGGATTGTCTGTTTTTATAGTGTGGAGAAGCTCAAGTCTCTTTGGTGTCAATGCCTTTCTGAATGCCTCAAAACTTGAAAAATAGACACCGACTTCTTTTTTTACCTTTTCGTTCTTTGCCACTTTCTTCAAAACATCTTTTGCTTCATCAAGAGCTTCTTTGACCCCTTTAATTCCGACGATTACTTTCTTTGCTTTCATTTCAGAAACCTCCTGACATCTTCAAAGAAATCGTTGAAGAGTCTATCAATACTGGTGAATTCGTAATCTTCCTGCTTATTTCCCATGTGTCTGTGATCTCCCTTTCTTTCACCGTTATCATACCCCACCACTCTTTTACCATCCACAATATATGCAAGGGAATAACGATATCCGTGAGGTTTGTCCTTTGTAGGCTTTGAAATCTTCCATATTTTAATCTCAAGAGTATTTCCTTTTTCATCAGTAACTTTGGTGTGATGGACTAATTCGGTGGCCATTGGTATATTATACCAATAAAAATGAATCTGTCAAAATGATTGTTAAAATTCAGTATTAAAAAAATAAATGAAAAGAAATGTTTCTTTTCATTTATTTGCCTTCGGCAAATTGAACCGTTACTTGCAAATATTTATCGGCGGTATTATTTTTCATACAGCCGTGAGACCTTTTTCATTTTGCGTCCACTGTGGACGCAAAATAGCAAACTCCCCGGAAAGCCTTATCCCGCCTTGTTATATGTCCGTCAACATTTTAAACTGGTTTCTTAGAAATTCATCTAACATATTCTTGACTTTGGGGAAAAAAGGGACAGATTTGGAAAATTTTTAAATTCTTCTAAACTGTTGCCGGTTCTTGATTTACAGATTCTCCGCCACAGTGTCGGAGAATTCACTTCCTACGGCAAGAACGGGCGGTTTCCATTAAAAATCCTCTCGGTGAGAGATATACTCTCTTATTGCTATCCAGTAAAAATTCTTATTTTGGTCGCAATAAGCGGTGAGGAGTTATTAAATTACTTGAGAGCAATGGTTGCCAAAGCATGTAAAAGAGACTATAACAGGATAATTCAATATTATATGAATGATTTTCTGTTTCATCTATTTTTCCGTTCAGCTACCTCATACAGTCTGTCCCGAAACTTTATATATTGGATCATATCAAAAAGGCTGAAAACGATGTGGGGATCTCCCATATAGTTAAGGTCATTATTTACTATTTCCGGAATATCCCTGAAGCTCCATTTCCCATCCGTAGTAAACTGGTCCATGAACTTATCATCTTCAATTGATTCCGGTGGATAGTATTGGACGCAGTATCGCCGGTTCATATTGTGATAAAGCAGGGGAACATTGATGATCGCAGGGAATCCCGGACTTCAACTTGCTGCGTATTCCCGCATTGTGGACATATAAGCTCATGAATTTTCATTCCTGATTTCTCCTCCATTATCAACTTTATTTACAGATAATCTATTCCAGTATTTTCTTGTTTCTCATCGCATGAACAATAAGAAAAGTATTCCACTCTTTTTCATTATCACCCCAGGTACCATCGGAATTCTGTGTCCGGGCAAGCAGCAGAAAGGCCTTCTCCAGTTGCCTGTCTGCCGGAGGAAGGTTGAGATGAGCCAATGCGTTTACCATTTGGTAAAAAGGAACGGAATTTGTCCACATTCCCGAGTCTTCCTGAATTTTTGACATGCCTTCCACTATGAGCATTGTTGCAGCGCTCTTTGCAAATTCAGGATGCACAACAAAGGCTCTGAGAATGTTATTAATATCTCCGTAATTGTCCCAGGAACTTGCATTACGAAGAATCTGTTGTAAGAGCCCCTGGTATAGTGTGATAACCTCCGGGGTGCTGCCACGACCGAATGTAGTAGCCAGAAAGAGGACCATCCCCGTATAAAGAAAGTATGGATTACCCGGCGCAAAGGGAAGTCCATGGAGGTCAGCGAGAACCAATTTTTCATGCTCGTCAGCATGTTTTGTATGGTTGAGAAGCCAGTCAAGCGCTCTATTTATATAGTCTGTCGGCTGTCTTACGGTCAGATGCAGACCAAATAGCCGATGCACTGTGTGGATAAAGGAATTACCCCATGATCCTTCCTGGAGTTGGTCTTCGAGCAATGAGGCGACTGTGTTGCCAAAGGTAAATTGCCAGTCCTTATCCCCTTCCTG